>JABJBS010000307.1 GCA_018668695.1 Deltaproteobacteria bacterium | reverse complement strand
GATTTTCGGCGGCGTGTATTCAGCTTTGAATCCAAAGATTGATAATGTTGTCTTGCATGTTGGTGCAGCATCTTTCTCCCACATCATGTTTAGAGCAAACCCGTTTGAAGCACTTTTGTTTATGCTCGAGATGGCAGTTCCAGATCCACTCGATCAGCAGAAAGTCTCGGCAATGATGCAGTCCTATTTGGACCGCATTGATCCCGCTACGTTTGCTCCTTACATCTTGCACGAAGATCTACCCTTCGGCCCTGCATCGAATCGTGAAAATAAGAAGCTTTTGATTCAGATTGGCCTAGCGGATACCCAGGTTCCCAACTTCGCAAGCTTCCTACATGGACGCCTTGCGGGTGTGCCACTTCTAACGCCAACGCCTCTTGAAGCGTGGGGCTTTGAAACAGTGGAAGCACCATACAGCGGTTCTGCCATGACATTATTTGATATGGGCTACGACCAGAGCTTTTCGATGCTGGCAAATCCGCCGGAGTCAACAACGCCCATACATAATAACCTGCGAGGCGTTCCCGAGGTTATTGAACAAATGAACGCAATGTTTAAGCAAGGCCGAGTAGACCATCCATGTGAATTTGGCTGTGGAACGCAGTCGCAGTTGGTTTATTGATTCGCGGGCTCGAGTAGGCCCCGAATCCAATTTGAGGGCAAGGTTGCCCAGCTCAACTGGTCCCGTCTAGAGCCGTGCCCCAGGTTTGAACCCTGTGGTCTCAATAAGCTCTAAAAGCTTCTTCTCCGAGATGCTCCCACTTACTTTCGCTTGCCCCGGCTCAAGTTGAACCTGAGCCGATTCAATTTCTTCGTGAGCAATTAGGGTTTTCTGTAACCGGCCGACACATCCGTTGCATGTCATTCCGCCTACCTCGACCCTTAGGTCGAAGGTTTGGGTCTTCATTCTGCCAAACATCATCTGTAAATCTTCGATAGCAAACTTCGCAAACATGAGGATGAGGATAATGGTTGGAGCAATTTGCCACCAAGCGGTGTGTTCATGAGCGTGTGAGGGCATCACCATCTGGAGCGTAAGTAATTCATCGAAGAGTAGGGCGAGAATAAGGCTGCCTAGAATGAGCGTAGAGAGATAGACTACTCCAGCAGTTTTTCCTATTCCGCGAAACACCGCACCGACAGTAGCAACATTCGTAGCAGGCCCCGCCATGAGAAATACAAGGGCTGCTCCAGGTGGCAGGCCGCCAGCTACAAGTGCCGCGGCGATGGGCACAGAAGCGGTTGCGCAAACGTACATTGGTATGCTGAGCCCTAAAACCAAGAGAAGAGTGGTGAGCGTGCCTGCGGCAGCCAATCCCTCCAGCCAAGCCGGCGGCATCCATACATTGATCATAGCTGCAATCAGAACGCCAACTGCAAGCCAACCCCAAATGCTGCGTATGATATCGATTCCGTGTTCCGTAGACTCTCTTAGCCCGGGGCGAGCACTGCTGGTTGAGCCTACAGGCTCTTCTACGGCTGGACTTTCATCAGGGAAAAGATTGCAGATAACCCCGCCCACAATACCAGTTAGAAATGCCGCAAACACCTTAAAGAGGGCGAAAGGCCAACCTAAAAAGGATGCGCATACGAGGATTGAGTCGACTCCAGTTTGAGGAGTGGAGATTAAAAAGCCAACTGTAGAGCCGCTGCTCGCGCCATCTTTCTTAAGACCCAGCCCCGCAGGAATCACACCGCACGAACACAGGGGAAGCGGGACGCCTAGAAGAACTGCCTTGAAGACCCCACTGACACCTTGAAATTGTTTTCGAATCATTGAGGATGGAATAAACGCATGAAGCAGTGACGCGATGATTGCTCCTAGAAGCAACCATACCGAGAGCTCCAACATGACATCCCAGCTTGCGAGAAGAAGTGCATTCATTAAGAAGGTCCCCCGATGTGGGTGTATCGTTGAAAAATAGTCATCAAATCTTTCATCTTATTGGCGCGAGCTTCGGCGTCTGCGTTTTCGAAGACTTGGTGAACACTGTGCTCTATATGGTTTGCAAGAAGGTCCTGGCCGGCTTTATTGAGAGCCCCTTGAACAGCTGCAATCTGGACCAGCACGTCGAGGCAGGGGCTATCTTCTTCAAGCATTCGGTGGATGGCTCCAACTTGGCCTTGAGCTCGCTTGAGTCGCGTGAGAATTTTCTTTTGATCTTGGCTATCTTCCATTGGCCCCCTTTATACCCCCAGGGGGTATAAGAGCAAGTTTAAAATAGGGGAAACCCGTTAGATTCCACCCTTGCCGCGGCCCAGTGAGGGTGTGATAACGTTTGGAACGAGCAAAGAAAATCGTTTACCATGCACTTTGACGCAAGGAGTCGAATCTAGATGTTAGCTCAAGCAACCATGTGGGAAAAGTTGGGGCAAGAGCCCGTCGATGTCTTGGTGGTTGGCGGCGGTATCAATGGGGCAGGAATTGCCCGAGATGCGGCTAATCGTGGCCTCAATGTGGCGCTTGTTGAAATGCGAGACCTCGCATACGGGACGAGTTCTCGTTCATCCAAGATGGTTCATGGTGGGCTTCGATATCTAGAGCAATTTGCCTTTGGCCTTGTGTTTGAGTCTGTGAGCGAACGCCGCATCTTATTGAAGATTGCACCGCACTTGGTCCGTCCGCTGGGTTATATCTTTCCCATTTTCAAAACTGGCACACGTGGTTTGGGGATGGTGAGCCTCGGGATGTGGGTTTACGAAGCACTGAGTTTGTTTCGGTCCCCACGACGCCACAAAACCTTAAAGGCCCACGCGCTGAGCGAAGTAGAACCCATTGTCGATACCCAGGGCATGCTTGGAGCACCTCTCTACTATGATTGCGCTACAGATGATGCTCGCTTGACTTTGGAGTCAGCTTTAGACGCGGCTCACCAGGGTGCAATTGTATCAACCTGGACCCGTGTGACTCAATTTGAGAAGGATGATTCCGGGAACGTATTGGGTGTTAGGGTTAAGAACGAGTTAACGGGCGAAGAGAAATCAGTGAAAGCATCGCTGGTGGTGAACGCAACAGGTCCTTGGACGGATAAGACCCGTGGGCTGTCTAAGGAAGCGGTTAAGCCTATGGTCATGCGAACCAAAGGCGTGCACGTTGTAGTAAGCCGAAAAAGTCTCCCCGTGAATCATTGTGTTATTTGTCCACACCCTGACGATGCTCGCGGTGTTTTCGCGGTGCCTTGGGGCGAGCAAACCTATATCGGAAATACAGACACGGCTTATGGAAAGGTCGAAGGCGGGGTAACGGCTACGTTGAACGATGTCGATTATCTTCTAGAGGCCAGCAATACCTATTTTCCAGGTCATCAATTAGACCGAAACGATGTAATCGCTACTTGGGCCGGGCTAAGGCCATTACTCGCTCCAGAGTCGGATGACATCAGTAACTCAAAGGTAACACGAGAGCATAGCATTGAGGTTGGCGCCGATGGTGTTGTGACGGTCGCTGGCGGTAAGCTAACCACCTATCGTAAAATGGCGAATGAAGTTGTTACTGTTTCTCTGAAGGCTTTAAAGAAGCGCGGGCATAAATTAAAGACCCGACGTTCAACCACCGCGAAAGTAGCATTGCCGGGAGCTCAAGGAATGCCGCGGGGCGGTTTGTCGCAACTAAAAGCTGACTTGGTTCAAAATGCTTCTGGCGTATTGCCCCCGGAAATATGTGAGTCATTGGTTGATACGTACGGCGTGCGCGCTGCAGATGTTGTTGATTTGGTGAAGAAGAAGCCTGAGTTGGCAAACCCACTGATTAAAGGTCGACATGAAATCGCTGCTCAAGTCGTGTTTGCTGTGGAGTCCGAATTTGCGGCAACAGCAACAGATTTCCTCATTCAGCGAACTCAGATTTTTTATCGCGATGATGACCAGGGCTTAGGGGCTTTACACGAAGTCGTCAGAATTATGACCGAGCTTTTGCTTTGGAACGATGCACGCCAAAAGACCGAAATCGCGCGTTATCAAAACGACGTTGCAACAAGCCGTGGTTGGCGTGATGAAATAGCTCAAGAGAAGTCTGCTTGAACGAACTTCCTTGATTTCTGCGGTCCATAAGAGGAAGATCTTAAGATGGACCTTCTAACACCGCGCACCGTTCTCGCCCCGATTGATTTCTCTGAATTATCGCGCCACGCTCTCACGATGGCCGATAGGATTGCCCACGAAAGGAATGCGAACCTCACGGTCTTGCACGTGCATCCCGTTGTTCAGACTGCGTTTATGGATTTGACCTACCCGGAATCTCCGGAGCGTATGGCGCAGGCGATGGTAGAGCTGGAGGCGCGGATGGCTGAATGGACCTCCGAACTCAAGACTCCGCAGGATAAGATCGATGCCAAAGTGATTATCGGTAACCCTGTAGATTTGATTACTCAGGAGTCCTCAAAACATGGACTCTTGGTCATCTCGACGCACGGTAGAACCGGCATTTCACACTTTTTAATGGGTTCGGTTGCCGAACGCGTGGTTCGAGTCGCCCATTGCGCTGTTTTAGTCGTGAAAAAGGATAATCATCCACAGCCATAGCCTTGCCATTATCTAGGTGTATCGGCATTTTGTTTCACTTTTCGAGATTGCTTCGGGGGAGTGTGACTTGTTTGTTGAGCGCTATATTGAGTGGGTCCTTAAACATCGAAAATGGGTCATTGCTCTTTGCTCGGTGGTCACCATCATTGCGATGGGTATTCTTTCCCAGGGCGTTATTGCCTCTTCTTTAATTCAGCTATTTTTTGGAGAGAGTGACGACTATGCGCGTTACCGCGTTTTAGCCAACGACTTCAGTGCCAGTGACGTCATTCTCCTCTCTATTGATGATGAGAGTGCATTTGAAGAGAAGGGCTGGTCGGCGCTAACCAAAGCTTTGGAAACCGTTGAGTCGTTAGACGATGTGCGACGTGTGACGAGCTTCCTTAAAGGGAACCTTATCGAGTCACGGGCCGATGCTCTCCATATTGCGAGCTATGAAGAGGAGGCCAGCCGGGACACGGTCGACTGGCAGCAGCTTAAAGCTTGGGTGACCCAAGATGAATTGATGCGTGGAACGCTTGTCTCCGAAGATGGTGATGCTTACACCCTGGTGGTTGAGCTAACGGACAAGAAAAACCGGCCCGTCGAAGCTTTGCCAGCGATTCTGGATGGCGTCTTAGGGCCACTTCATGAAGCAGGTATCAAAAAAGATTCGATACATCTTGCTGGTTTTGTTCCAGACAGCATCGAAGCCACGGTTCAAGCCAGGCTCAGTATCATTTTGATTTTCCCGATGACCAGCTTGATTTTGATCTGTGTGGTCTATTGGCTTTTTGGGCAACTCTGGCCTGTTTTTGCCACAGCTGGGGTTGGCCTTATTGCTATCATCTGGACTTTCGCTGTTGCCATTATTGTAGATCCACAAATCAATCTGATGCTCGCTATGGTGCCCGCGGTGATGATGGTGGTTTCATTTAGCGATATCGTGCATTTATGTTCTTGCTATCTTCTAGAGTTACAAGCGGGCAAAGAGGGCAGAGAGGCCATCGTAAAGTCATGCTCTGAGGTCGGGCTTGCCTGCTGGTTTACCTCGGTTACTACATTTTTTGGCTTTGTATCCATGGCTTTCGTGCCGACACCGGTCTTTCGAATGCTGGGG
>JABJBS010000306.1 GCA_018668695.1 Deltaproteobacteria bacterium | reverse complement strand
TAAAAATCTTTGCACAGATCACGCGACGTTATCAAACGTTAGGTCATCGAAGCAGACCTCTATTTCTTGTTCTTCTGTGAACGTTTTTTCTTTTTCTTGCGTGTTCGGGTTCTGGTTTTTTTCTTCTTATCGTTATCTTTGGATGTTTCTTTGGCTTCTGGGCTTTCCGCTTGCTCTGGATTGTTCTTGGCTTCGGGTTCTTCGGTTAAGAAATCCATGAGTTTTTCAGAGCTTATAGAGTCCACGTTTTCGGAATTGATGACCATAGACTTGTCGGCGGCTGGATCTTGTTTCGATTTCCCCGTTTTTTGAACGATGATTGAGATACGTCGATTCAAGGCTCGGTTTTCGGCGGTATCGTTCGGGACTCTAGGCTTGGAGGCGCCATAGCTTCGGATAGAGAAGCGGTCGATGGAGAGCTTTTTGCCCCCCGCCAGTGATGCAATGACCGAGCCTGCTCGGGAAGATGCCAATTCCCAGTTTGACCGAAACTTTCGAGATTTGATGGGTTGGTCATCGGTATGACCAACAACCGTGATGGTTCCTTTGGTTTTAGAGAGCGTTTTCTTTAGTTTTTCAGCGATAGGTTTGAACGACTTTTTCAGTTTATCGCTGCCAGCACCGAAGGTTGCGGACTGAAGGAGCTGAATCTTGAGTGCATCCCCGTCTGCATCGATTTCCACTTGCCCATCTTGAATCTCTTCTACCAGCTCCTGTGAAAGCTTGGTGGCAGGGTCTTGTTTGTCGTTCTTTTTGGACTCTATCTTAACGTCGATGCTGGTTTTGCTCTCTTCAGCAATCTCAGCTTTACCACCCCCAAGGCCGTCTTTTACCGAGCTTGCCATCTTGGCAAAAGTGGTTCGCTCAACTGAAGCCATCGAAACCAGCATGACAAAGAAGCACATCAGAAGGCTCATGAGGTCGGCAAATGTCGTTACCCAGCCCGGGGTTCCGGCCTTGGGCTTTTTTTCCGACGAAACAGTTTTTTCTTCAGGGCCTTCTGTTTTCCCCGGAGCTTTCCGTTTTCGTTTCTTTTTCTCGGCATCTGCCACTGGATCCCTCGCCTAACAACAGCGTATCCTTTTCAATAAGACCAACACAACCATTGGTCGGGAGACTCAGGCGCCCATGGCGGAGAAGAAAAAGCGCAAAAAAAACGGGGGTGACGGCGCCGATGATGCCGAGAATGGATCCCCAAAAGAGGTCTCCGTTGAGAAAAAGGCTAAACAAGCCAAAGGTGCGCCTAAATGGGTGGTGACATTCGCCGACCTCATGAGCCTTCTGATGTGCTTTTTTGTCATGCTTTTGAGCATGTCTGAAGTGGATATCGAAAAGTTTAAGGCCATGATTGAGGGCATAGACCGTGGGATGGATACCAAGCGCTCTTCTCAGACCATGAAGAAGATAGACGCTAAAATTAAAGAGAAAAACAAAGCTAAAATGGCGAGTAAGGAGCAGACTGTTTCAGATGCTGTGATGCTCCAGCAGTTGCTTCGCCCCATGATTCAAGAGGAACAGATTGAACTTCTCGTTCAAGATCAGCTCATCGTGATTCGTATCTTGCAAGGTGGCTCATTTAAGCCCGGAAGTGCCGATTTGAAAGTGGCCTTCAAGCCGATTGCAAAGAAGCTTAAAGCTGTATTTTCTGAGATTGAAGGCACCATTGCGATATCCGGGCACACCGACGATAGGCCGATTAAGTCCAGACGGTTTCGATCCAATTTTGAGCTTTCTAGCGCACGTGCCTACTCAGTCTTACATGAGCTACTGAAGGGTGGTGATGTCGTAGAGAGTCGATTTGTCATCAATGGGTTGGGCCAGATCCAGCCCTTGGCGCCGAATTCAACAAAAGAAAACCGTAACAGGAATCGACGGGTTGAGATTATCATCAACCAAGCGGATGTGGGTTATCTCGAGGAAGACCACAATGCTCCTAAGCCAGAGGTCAAGGATAAAGCAAAGCCGAAAATGTATGAAACCATGCCCAGCCGAGGTGGTTAGTCATTTGATCAGCATCCCGAGAAGCGGTACCTTTTACAGGTTCTAGTGGGCCTGCTCGGCCCATGATTAGATCTTGGGGGTTTCATGCAGCGCGTATTGGTCATCGATGATGATGAGAACATCCAATTGTTGGTGAAGGCTGCGCTTCAAGCACGGTTTGAATTGGTGAAAGCATTAACGGGGCAAGATGGTCTCGACCGTTTAGATGAAGGCGAAATTGATCTCATTTTGCTCGACTACAATCTACCGGACATGGATGGGCAGGAAACTCTTGAGCGGATTCGTGAGCAAGACGAAGATACACCAGTTGTTCTTCTGACCGGCGAGCACGCGAGTGCGACCATTGGTCCGATGTTGCGGTTGGGAGTGGCGAATTACATCCACAAGCCATTCAACCCTAAAGAACTCCGGGGCAGAATCGTTTCGATTATGGGCGAGGACGAAGATGAAGCGAGTGCTCAAGGTACCGCCGTTCAAGATGCGCCAAAGCCCGTACGAAAATCAAAAGCTCAGCCTGAGCTGGATCCACAGAAAATTAAACTCAACGCTTTGATTGCGAAACACGGTCCGATGTTTTCTTTGCTTACGGATGAGCTGGGTGACGTTGATAAGGCGCGTCTTTATGTGCAGAAATATTACGACGGTGAATGGACCCGTTTGTCGGACTGGGCATCGAAACAGATGGCTCGGAAGGGTTTACTGGACTCCCTGCCCGCCTCTCTGCATTTTTATTTTAATTTCGAACGCTATGCCGCCGATCAGGCAGCTGCGGGTTCTGCACTTGTCATCAAGGTGGGAACTGTAATGCACGTATTCTCGGATTTTCCAAAATAACGACTCTACGGTTAAATGCCTTGTGATCTTACCCTCTTTGTGGGAGCCCTTCATGGTTATCGTTAGGATACACCGAAGGGAATAGAAGCGGGATGGCAAGCGAACAAGAGCAACAAGTTCCATGGCGGGATGGCAACGAAAAGCTTTACCGTATCATATTTGAGTCCCATCCCGGGCCCAGCCAGCTCTTCGACCTCGGCTTACTCTGCGCCATCTTACTAAGTGTTTTTGCTGTTATTCTTGAGAGCGTTCCTAACCTTGGCCCCAACTTTTATAAGTTCTTCGTTGGTTTAGAATGGGTGATTACTGTTCTTTTTACGATTGAGTATGTGGTGCGGCTCCGAATTGTCCGCCGCCCCACGCAATACGCGGCTAGTTTTTTTGGTGTAGTCGACCTCTTGAGCATCTTACCCACTTGGATTGGTTTTTTCTTCCCGGCCTTGGGCTGGCTTCAAATCATTCGAGCCCTGCGTCTGATACGCGTCTTCAGAATCCTGGGTCTTCGGCGATTTAATCAGGAAGCATCGGGGCTGCGGCGGGGATTTGTTGCCAGTGGCGCCAAAATAACAGTTTTCATGACGGCTATTCTTATTGTCGTGGTGATTGCTGGCGCACTGATGTTTATCGTTGAAGGTCCCGAGCGTGGTTTTCGGTCTATTCCAGAGGGAATGTATTGGGCCATTGTGACGATGAGTACCGTCGGTTACGGGGACATCGTCCCGCACACCACCTTTGGGCGTTTTTTGGCAAGTGCCTTGATTTTGGTGGGCTACAGCTTGATTGTTGTTCCGGTTACCATCGTAACCGCGGAAACCAACAAGCTTCGGCATAAAAAGTCGTGTCTGCGATGCGGCGCTACTGGACATCTGCGCAGAGCTCGTTTTTGTATGCAGTGTGGGGAACGGCTCGAAGAAGCAGGTTGATGTTGACTCAAATTCTGGGCTCAGGAAGGTTAGAGAAGCTCTTATGGATTTACTGGATGCGATTTACACACGGCGAACCGTGCACAAATATTTACCGGACGCGGTCCCTCAAGAGACGTTGGATAAATTATTGTTGGCAGGGCACCATGCCCCAAATCATAAGCTGACCTGGCCATGGCGTTTTACGCAGGTTGGAGCTGAGACACGCCAGCAGTTGGTACCGGTTGCGATAGCATGCAAGGCCGTTAAGAAAGACCTCTCGGATGACATGAAAGCAGCCATCACGGCTAAGATAGTCACCCCCGGGGCCTTGGTCGTTGTGAGTCAGGTGCGGTCTGATAACGATTTCCAGTCTAAAGAGGACTATGCCGCTGTAAGCTGCGCTATTCAGAATATGATGTTGGTAGCTCATGCTGAAGGGTTGGGTACGAAGTGGAGTTCGGGCGGTGTGACTGTCCACGCAGACACCTACTCCGTGCTTGGGATCGACCCCGATATGGAAGAGATTACAGGATTCATATGGGTTGGGGTTCCGGCTCAGGTTCCTTCTATCAAGCGCCCTGCTCTCATTGAGGTTGTCCGTAAGCTTCCTTAATGTAAGGCTGGTGCATACCCTTGATCGAAAGATTCGGTCTAATCATTGTTGTTACGGTATTTTTCCGAATAAATTCAATTCGGGTGTCGTCTGATCTAACGCCAGGTGTGTGTGGGGATTGAATATGCGGATATTTCTGTGTTTGATGGTGATAGGAGCGACTCTAACAGCTTGTGAGCACAAGCCTGTCGAGCTGGAATCCACATTCACTATCTCGTTGCCGATCAGTGGTGGATACTACGAAGTCGTCGATATCGTGGCTAAGCAAAATCTCCTCGCCGTAGAAGGTCAGAAAATAAGCGACATTCAGTACCGCTTTGTCCTTGAGCCTGAAGTCTCCACGGAAATCAAAGCTAAAATTCTTGAAACAACCAAAACTTCGCAAACTACTGTAGCGGCTGGAGACAGTCTTCAGTCTCAAACTGAGGAGTTTATCGATTTCTGGGTTGCTTGGGACGGAACCACTGGCGAGTTTGTTCCTGACCCGGGCATCAACGACCGCCGTCTCATTTTCCCCGAGGCGGATACGACTGCCATTCAGTTTCATCCGGTGATGGAAGATTCCGATGGAACCTCTCATGACTGGCTTGGGACGTGGCCTGGCGTTGAGGTTAAAGACACCTATTACAATATTACGTTAAGTCTGCCGTTGGCACAGAATACCGCTGTTCCGAGTAACCGAGCCATTGAATATCGAGGTAAGCACCCACTGGGGGAGGATCCCAGTTTTCAAACCATCAACACTGAGCAGTGGGAGGCTGGTTCCACAGTCAATGTTTCCTTAGGCGATGCCCCAGCCGCGCTTCCTGTAGGAAAGTTAACGCAGGTTTCTCCCGAAAGCCTTCCCGGTGCTTTGGACTATGGCCAAATATATGAGGTCGAAGGTTATAGCTTTAGTTGCTCTTTGCCTGGAGAAACTTCGCCCGGCTCTGCTTACGGCTGCACCGAAATGCAAGAGTGGACCCCTTGTGGCAGTCTCATTTTACCTACACTGGTTGGCGAGAGCATGACTGTATGTGTGCGTTATGAAGCCTTGCCCTCCCTTGGCGTAAGTGAATTGGTGGTAAGACCGGATATCGAAGTTCAAGGGCCTGCCGTTTCTATTACGCTGGATGCCGACGATAACCATCAATTTTTGGAGGTTGGTGAAGGTGGCTGGGGTACGACTCTAGCGTTTATTGTGAACTCTGATGAGGTCATTGTGCCTGTGGGAACTCCCCTGCTTGAAGCTCTCGAGCTGGATGGCGATGAAGAAAACACCACTGAAATTTCTGGTATGACTTGTGTCTGGCTTTCTGAGGAACCGAGTACGAGATTAAAAGTAGGATGCACGTCGGAGCCGGGCGTCGTGAGTGCCCCGTTTTATCGAAGTGTTGCGGTGCTCGAAGTGAAATATGCATTGGCGAGCGACCCGAGCAATGAGTTTGTTAGGCTCAGACGTTTTCGTGTCTTAGGGCTTACCGACTCAACCAATCGCGCGCTGGTTACTTCTGTATTACCTGCCCATGGTCTGCCATCAACCGAAGCCAACTTGGCTCGTTACTGGGTTCAGTTGGCAGTTCTGGTTCGGGATTCTCCAGTTGACAAGTTTCGCCTATCTATTGAGTCAGCCTTGTTGGCTGGAACAGACGACATTCTAGCCCAAACAGATGAATCGAAGGTGTTCAACATGGTTTGGGAGCTGGGGGCCAATGAAACCGTCACCACCTGGGTCTCGGTCGATTTATTACGTGATTCATTTCCTGAGGGTTTCGGAGCTCTTGCAAAGCGTCTGTCTATCACGGTGGAGGAAACCTCAGCAGCGGCGGGCGCAGAGTCCATGGACAGTCTTGAAGTACCTGTTTCATTTATTACGAGAGCGCCGTCTTTTCTACCGATGGCGGCGGGTCAGGCTTTACGATACTCCTCCGATTTCAACAGCTTTGGCATCAGTCAATCGTTTCAGTGGCCGGTAACGGGTTTTGGTGCAAATCGCGGCGGATATATGTTTACCAGCGATGCGACCAGTTCATCGGTGATGTCGTCGTCTGATGGGCTGATTGAGCCCCTCGCCGGCCTGGATAATGTTCCGGGTACCTATGCGGTTAGTCTGGGAAGTTTTTCGAGGTATGACCAAGAAGCGGGCTATCTAGACCAAGCAGAATTGGAGTCGAAATCTGTTC
Source organism: Deltaproteobacteria bacterium (assembly GCA_018668695.1). NCBI lineage: Bacteria > Pseudomonadati > Myxococcota > Myxococcia > Deltaproteobacteria bacterium. The sequence goes on along the minus strand of JABJBS010000306.1, from coordinate 3,430 downwards.
AGCTTGTTGAACCGAGTCAGCCAGCGTCCTTGGCCTTTGGGAAGTTAAATGTTGGAGGTCAGACTTTTGATGTCAATCTTGAAGTTCTTGGTCAGCTCCAACGCTTGGTCTGGGATCCTTTGACTGAGAACCTGGTTGTGGTTGGCGAAGACGGTTTTGAGTTATTTCGCCATGACGTTCCCAGTGCAGATGGCACTGACCCTCAGTGGCGTTCTCTTGGTGTGATTGCAGCATCAACACTTTCCCCTATTTGCCCGGGTAAAATCGCTGATGCAACATTGGCTCTTTACCCCGTCTTTACGTCAAACGAAGGTTCGGGAGAGTCAACCAACGAATGGTACTCCAGCGTTGCTTATTTGAGTTTTGACGATGATCAAGAAAGCACCCTTCATTGTTCACTGAGCTTAGCTGGCATGGTTACTCAGGAGGCTGTTGGCGGCATCTCGCAAGCGCAGGTTAAGTCATTCCCCATTGATAACTTGGGTACTGGAGATTGCTTTACGTCCTTTAACTCGGTTTCAGCTTCTCTGGCCCATAACCCACTCAATAAAACTTATTGGGCAATGTCTGGTAATTGCCTTCTTGGTTACACGGTGGATCAGGGATCAGATCCGTTGAGCGGGACGTTTAAGGCTTCTCGGTTGAACAGCATGTGGTCTGACCCTTCCGGCTTAACCATTGAACCTCACTCAAGCACTGCTATTGCAGAATTTTGGGATCCATCAACCGGCCGAAAATATCAGCGATTGAAGTTGGTGGGTGAGCTTGAAGCTAAGCCGGGTTTCGGAAGTGCATATTCGAATAGAGATGGCATCCTCTTCGACCCTGTCCGCGGATGGAATTGGGAGGTCACCAATGTGTCGCGTTATTTCGAGGGGAGCATACTAAAAGATTATTATTGGATGCCTTCGGTTGGTTTAGTTGAATCAGAAATTTACCCTACGCCCTCAACGCCATCCGACGGTTCGACAGGGACTCCATATACGGCGATGGAGTTTGGTATGAATGACCTCTTGCTCGACTCTTCTAGGGATTTTATCCACTCACTGGAACTGAATGGTTTCGGCGAGGCCAATAGAGTGTCGAAGCAGATTCATCAAATTGTCGATAATGGAAATAACATGGTGGCGGCAGGTACCTCCGTCGTCCTCTACGAAGAGGATCCTACTGTATCAGGCAACCCCGTTTGGAGTGGTGATCCCGTGGTCGATATTATCATGATGGGACCTCAGATAACCGGTAGCTTGCCCCATCACATTAGGCCCGGTGAGCGTGTGACCTTGTTGGGATCAGGGTTTTCGGCAGATGTAAGCCGAGACCAAGTGTGCGTCCAGGGGATCTGCGTGGCTCCCGAATGGTCTACTCCGAATGTAATGGTCTTCAAGGTTCCGGAAGCTTTTCAGTCGCTCGATGTGCCCATCAAGGCTTTTGTAACGGTCGACAATGGTTGGCTAATGTCGGGGCCTGCCCCGGGCGAAAGTATGCTGGAAAAGCGGGCCGACCTCTGGGGGAATCCAAGCTGGGATGTGAATTATTCGTTAGAGTGCGACGACACTGATCCGTGTGTTGGTGGCACGATTCTACAAGGACCGACCACTGTCCAGGTGACAGTAGAAAAATTATCGCAGAGTACCGCTGGTCATCGCATCGACCGTGAGGATGGACTCTGGGGCTCAATGACCACTTCGACCTCGAGTTTTGAGATAGATATGAGTGGCAGCGATAGCACAACGCCCGCCGGTCGGATGACCAACTTAGCGATTGGGCTTTCTGGCGATAATATGTATGTGACGGAGGCACGCCTGTTTCAAAAGTTTGTGGCCGAGGAGGCATCTTTTGCTGCAAGTGAGTACTTCGAGCAGCCTTTGGCTTCATCAGCAGGATTTAGCACCAGAGTGGACCACTCCCTGAATTCGCTGAGCGCAGGCACGACGGCTCAATCGGCATTCCTTAGCCCAGAACAATTGGTCCTGGGAGTTGAGCTGGTCGACCCCAGTGAGCTGAGTTTACTAATTGCAGATCGTCATTCCAGCAGCTTCGAAGAGCGGCCCATTCCGTTTGCTGATTTCTCTCGCCGAGCATCAGTTCTACCAGGACTTAACGGTATGATTACAAGCTCCAGCGAGGGCGCCATGATGGTTCAAGTGCTAGGTGACCTAGGGCAGACCATGGGCCAAGCAGATGTATCAGAGGGCTGTGGTTGGCCCGGCGCTGCGAAGCTTGACGTATTCGGCAGCACAGGTGTTAACGACGCTCTTGGGCTCGCCGTGTTTAGTTTCTCGCCATTTCAAGTTGGTGTGGTTTTGATAAAACAAAACGATGAGCTTGAACTCGAGTGCTTTGACAAAGAATTCGAAACGGATGTCTTACCTGAGCTTTACTTTAAGCCGGAAGTGTCGGCCAACGGAGACATGGTGGCGATAGCCTTCGCTACTGGTGATGGTTCATTTAAGCTTAAGGTCTGGTCTTTGTTCGGAGAGCTTAAGGAGGTCATAAACGAATCACTATCTGAGGAGCCTCTGGACTTTAAATTCAGCGATTCGGGCCATGAACTCTACCTGGCTTTGCCGGGTGGCTTAAGAGTTCTCTCGTTTGACAAGGTTCCGGTTAGCGACTGATTGATTCCCTTTCGAATAAGTGAGCATCAGTGGCCGCATTTAACGGGTTCTGCCGGGATTAAACGGCTTAGGAACTCTGGAAAAGCATGAAATCAGCTCTGTCTTGTGATTTCCTATCAAGGTCATAATCTTGCGAAGAAGATACTTCGAGCGTTTCAGCTATTAGGATAAGCAGATGTATAAGTTTCTGTGTTTGAGTGTAGTCATTGTCAGTCTTGTTGGATGCGCGGACGCCACAGTTGATGTTCACTCAACGCTCTCGATTCAGCTACCTGAAGAGAATGTTGCTCAAGTTTGGGTTTGGGCCGAACAAGACCAGGCGAAAATTATGTCGCAGCCCATCAGCGACACCAAGCATAAACTCGATTTATTAACCGAGGTTGAAACAAAGATATACGCAACACTCTTCCAGCTTGAATTGATGAGTGCGTCGGATGAGGATGCTGGTAGTGAGGGTTCAGATACTGCTCAATTCCTACAAAAATGGATAGCCTGGAACGGCGAAACGGACATCTTTTATCCAGCCGTGGATGAACCGACCAAGTTCATTGAACTCGCCAACGCCCCTCTTTCGGTTGTTTTTTTCGCCTTTATGACGGACGAGGCTGGAGGAAAACACACTTGGCAAGGTGGCTGGCCGGGCCTTGATGTGGAAGATTCTTTGTTTGGTTATCCGTTAGGTTACTCACTTGGGCAAAGTGTCTCGGTACCTCAGGGTCGGGAGATTTTCATCCGCCCACTTCACCCCTTTGGTGATGAATTAGAGGGTTACTCTGCGGGCACTGACGACTGGGTCGCTGATTCGGAACTCG
>JABJBS010000305.1 GCA_018668695.1 Deltaproteobacteria bacterium | reverse complement strand
CCCAAGGTTGGTGGCAGCTCCCACCATTTCTCCATCCACTAGAAACGGGGTTAATCCCGCGGGGTTGGAGCCATGAGCTTGAGCCGCACTTGAAGCCAAAATTGTTTGAGACCATGCAAAGCCAATCATGCAAAGCAGGTTCAGGTTTTTCCTAAGGTTCATTTAACATTCCCACACAAATACTTCGGGCCTGGCCAACCTGACATGCGGTAAGCCAATTAACCAGCGCAAAGAGCCTCTCTAATCTAATTATGGCCTTTTTTTAGTCTACCAGCCCCATTATCATCATCACGAATGCAAAAAGTTATCTCCATACAAGCGCTTAGCTGTATTTTTCCAGTCATCGCGGCCTCGCTCTTTGCTTGCCAAAGCTCCACGGAAACGCCCGAAAAATTTTCGCCGACGGTCATCTGGGAGAAGCACTCCGTGCAAGCCCAAGCTGCGGCCCAAAAGTCTATCCAATTCGGCATAGGTCCATGGGATGCCCATGAGCACACGAAACTCTACATCGGGCCGCTTCTGCAATATCTTGAAGAAGAAACCGGTCATCACTTCATGCTCAATATCAGCGAAAACTACGATGAGCTTTTATCAAATTTTCAGAATGGGCATATCGATATCGCCCACTTATCGGCCAACCTATACACTGAGCTGCTGAAGCAATCCCCCGGCACGAGCCATTATCTTGCAACGGTCTCAGAGCTCGTCAACAACACGATGACGGGTCATTACCGAGGTGTTATTTTCACCCACAAAAAAGATAACGTCGAAAACCTCACAAGCCTCAAGGGGAAAACATTTGCCTTTGTAGACCAAGGCTCCTCGAGCGGATTTAAGTACCCCTTGGCCCTTCTCATCGACAACGGCATTGAACCTCAACGAGACTTCTCCGAAATCTTCTATGTGGGAAATCACGAAGCTGTCGCCAAGGCCATCGCCACCGGTCAGGTCTTTGCTGGCGCGATATGGGAGCAAGGGCTCACCAATGCGGAGTCCACCCTCGGAAAAGTATTCAACCCGATTGCTAAAACACCCCAGATCCCGCGGGAAGCCTGGGTAGGACAAAGCTCAATGTCTCCAGAGTTCCTTGAATCCATCCAAGCCGCTCTTGTGCGACTTACTCCTGAGAGTCGTTTGAAGTCCGGGGAAAAAGTCTTTGGGGAGACAGCGCCATTCCAAGGGTACGTGGTCAAATCAGAGTCTTTTTACAATGTTGACGGTAAAACCACCGCCACCGTTGACCGCTACCTAGAAAAATACCCAATCCAGTAAAAGATAATTCGTGAATCGACATATTTGTCATTAATTTACCAGGAATCCGACATCTACGTAACATCATTTGGGCGGATTTCAGCACTCTCAAATGCCCCATTATCTACTTGCCTCAATCTAAAGAGCTTTTTTCAAGTTCAGTAAAACTTAAGCGTTCTGGCACAAGTGTTGCTTCTCTAAAAGCAAGAAGCATTGCCGTAAGCATCATCGCTCAAGGCATCGACCACTAAACGGGGGGACCATTGCAGGAACGAGAGAAATTCGTTTGAAGCAAAATGGTCCACGCTCTTTGGAGAAAAAGAAATGAAAAAAGTTGGCTTTATCGGTATAGCGCTCATGCTCTGTGTTCCTTCTCTAGCGGGAGCGGAAGAAGCAGCGTCAACAGGTGTTACCGTAAGCGGATTCATCGACGCATCATTATCCACATCTTTTACAGGTACCGACATCGATAAAAAAATCACATATGGTGTGGACCAAGTAGAACTCGATTTCTCGTCCAGCCCCGCTGCCGGACTAACCGTTCGCACGGACCTCAACGTATTCCCAGCTGGAGGAGCGATAGATGCAGATAACCTCATTGAGCAAGCCTACCTGGAATACTATTTCGGGGGCGGAAGCGACGGCTTCTCGCTTACCGTTGGTAAAGTCAACGCTCCCGTCGGGATTGAGGCACTAGACCCTGTGGACATGTACCAGTACAGCTCAGGCCTACTTTTTGAGCATGCAACGCCAAGTAACCTAACGGGTGTATTCGCCGGTTATACCAGCGGTGCAATCAGTGCTAAGTTGTGGATGGCAAACGACTGGGACAAGGCGGGTTCACCTGACCTTCCAAACTTTGGTGGTCGCTTTGAATATGGCCTGGAAGAACTCGGTCACGTTGCTCTCTCGACCACATTCGAGCAAGGCAGCGACCAGCTCATGGTTGATGTCGACTCAGCACTCAAGTTTGGTGATGTAACGGTTTTTATCGAAGCCAATATGGGAATGCTCGATAGTGAAATCGCTATCGGCGCCCTCGGTAAAGTAAACTATGCCTTCAGTGACTCATACAGCGCCACTGCACGTTTCGACTATCTCGACCAGTCGAAAACCGGTGGACACAAAGGCATGAGCGGAACAGGTGCTTTTCTCTTCGCAGTCAACGATAACTTTATCGGAGCGGTTGAAGTCCGAGCCGACAAGCCTGATGGCGAGGATGTTGGCGTTACAGGAGCCGTAGAACTTATCGCTTCGTTCTAAGTCCTGTGTTTTTTAAATGAGACAAGCCTCGGTTGCCTATTGTAGGTAGCCGAGGCTTTTTTGCGACTAAATGGCTTCTACAAAAACGTAACCTTCCCTCACCCTATTCACCCTCGAAAATACCCTCCGTCGCTCCCCAATTCACCAACCCTCGAATCTATCCCTAAAGCAGTGGCGCTCTAAGTAGCTGAAACAATGAGCATTATAAGGTTCGCTTCAGAATTCAGTTTCGAGAGCCATTTACAGGTGACGCGCGTTTGACTATCGACCCACCTAGAATACGATTAAGGAGAGTCCATGCTCAACCGAGCTATCAACGCACTGGAACTCATTAAACTTGGACCTGTCGATGGGACCAAGCGAAAAGTTCGCGGAAAGCTTGCGAGCATGGCCACCGACAGCTTCTTCAATAGCTTGGCCTACGCCGGTCGCTATCACCCACTTGCTCACCCCAAGCTACATGGTGTGTCGGTGAAGCGCGGCGTTCGTTACGGACAAGAACACAAGCGCCAGAAGCTGGATATTTACCGGCCCGTGAAAACGTCAAAAAAGACCGTACCGATTGTCTTCTATGTTCATGGTGGGGGATTTCGAGCGATGTCCAAGGATAGCCACTGGCTTATGGGGCTCATATTCGCAAAAAAGGGATACCTCGTCGTCAACGTAGATTATGGGCTTTATCCAAAGCACCGATTCCCAGAACCGCTTAAAGATGTGTTTAAAGCCTATGCCTGGTTACTTCAACACGCTCGAGGAATCGGCGGCGACCCCTCGCAAATTATGGTTGCCGGTGAATCTGCGGGTGCCAATCTTATTATGGCATTGGTATGCGCATATCACTTTGAACGCCCCGAAAGTTACGCCCAAGAGCTTAAGAGCCTCGGACATCCTCCAGTGATGGCGCTTCCTCAATGCGGTATTCTGCAAGTGACCAATATCGACCGATATGAACGTGACCCAGGCACGGCCTCAACTTATGTAGATCTCATGAATATTGTGAGCAACTCTTATTTCACGAGCGAGAGTCAAGCCGGACAACCCGCATCGCTTGCAGATCCCCTTCGGGTTCTTGAAGAAGAGACACCCACCAGTCCTCTACCCCCCTGCTTTATCTCTGTGGGCGGAGATGACCCGCTAAGGGACGATTCTATTAGATTGGGTCAGGCACTGCGCCGGCAACAATCACCCTCACAATTCGCTAAATACCCGGGTGAAATTCATGCCTTCCAAATGCTGATTTGGAGAAAGCAAACGAGACGCTGCTGGCGTGATACCTTTGACTTTATGGAGAGGCATTGGCCTTCGACTTAAAGAGAGCGAAGCCCCAACGGGTCGGATGCATCGACACCTTCCATGAAAGGCTTTGTACGGTCCCGGTTCGTTAACTGGTAAACCATACCGATCCAATTATTAAAGATACTGCGGGCAGTGTCGCCCCAGGTATTGTCGACATGCACCAAAGCCGCTTCTTCCGGAAAGCCCTCAATGCTCTTCACGCTGCCCTGCTCACTCTCAAATCGTTTTAAAAGAGCAATGCCTTCAGCACTCAAATAATGGTCAGGTAACTTCGGGTAGTCTTCACGCTCCCCGTTCACAAACCTGCCTACCTCACGCTTGTATTCTTTAAACAAGCTGTTGCGGTCGTACTCTGGGTGGCCTTGGAAAAACACAAATCGAAACAAATCTTCACTCACCGCCAAATGGACACCTGCCTCCTGGCTCGTGACCAAAACACACATGCCGGCATCTTCCATTTGAGCCTGGGAGATATCGTTAAACCTTGAGTGCGGTACGTTGAAACGTGTATTAATATTACGAACAAGTGGATGCGCAAAAGAAGACGTGCGATGTGAAAACACACCCCAACGCTTATCTCCTTGGTGAACGCGCTCAATCCCTTGAAAATGCTTCAAAGCGGCGTGAGTGGCCAGACAAGCACAAAGCGTTGACGTGACCTGAGCGGCCGCAAATTCAAACACCTCGGTAAGTTCACCCCAAAACGGCTGGTCTTCAAAGCGTGTCCCCTGAACGTTGGCACCCGTTACAATAAGTGCATCCACACCCTGTTTACGCAGCGTCTCAAAATCAGTGTAGTATTCGTCGATGTATTTTTGAGCATCGGCGCCTCGTTCAATACCGTTCAAAGTAAATGGGTGAACATAAAACTGCGCAATCCGGTTTGAGCTACCGATGAGCCGCATGAACTGCCGCTCCGTGGCTTCTAGGGCTGCATCCGGCATGATATTGCACAAGCCGATGTGCAGCTCACGAATGTCTTGATCATGTGCTCTATCCAATTCGAGAATTTCTTCGCCATCACTGCGAAGTCTGTCGAATGAAGGCAGTCCAGAATGAGCCACGAGAGGCATTGTTTAAACCATTTCGATAGGGTTAATAGTTTCTCTCTATGCAAGACAGAATGGACTGTAAAGTAGAGAACTGATTTGCATAAACCGCAAGCAATGAAACCGGGGAAGCCGAATCAAACTAGTCGCCGGTTTCAACCGGGACATCGCGCACTTTAACACCTGATTCATCGAACATTTGACGTCCCAGGTTGAAATCTTCCAACCAGCGTTCGGGAATTGTTAGCTCTGAAGGATAAACCACTTCTTCCACCCCAGCCTGAATCAGCGATCGAGTGCACCGTGTACAAGGCGGCCAGGTCACATAAGCACGGCACCCTTTCAGTGAAACACCAATACGCGCAGCGTGCATAATCGCGTTTTCTTCAGCGTGACAAATCAACGGGTACTTTAAATCACGATTGGTATAGCGCTCTTCACTGTCTTCAATACCTCGAGGAAAACCATTAAAGCCCGTGCTGCGGATCTCGCGGTCCTCTCCCACGATGATACAGCCCACCTTGGTCGAAGGGTCCTTGCTCCATGAAGCAATATGGAAGGCCAACTTCAAAAATCGCTCGTCCCAGTTTGCCATAGAACCATCTCCAAACAGGTAATTCGTGAAATATTGAACAGGATGGCACGTCACGTCTATCAAGTCGAGAGCCATTTCCTCGGGCCGTGTGGAGTTTGCCCTTAAGCCTGCAGTAAGCGATGCACCCGCTAGGCTTCGGCTATAATTTTGCGAATGGCAACAGAAGCTGCAGCAAACCCAAAGGTTCCCGTCACATGGGTTGCCGAACCAAACCCACTTGAGCAATCGAGCTTCAAAGAAGTTTGAGAGTCTGGCTTTTCACAAACACCGCCATCCGGCGAAGGGTAAACCGCTTTTTCGGTACTAAAAATTGCATCGATGCCCCACTTACGTTTAGGGTCACGGCTGTAACCAAAATCGCGCCTCAGAGACTTACGAACACGCTTAAGCAAAGCATCGTAACTTACCTTAGTCAGGTCAGCGGACTGCACCGCCGTCGGGTCCCATTTTCCACCTGCAGCTCCAACTGTGACCACCGGGATATCGCGTTTTTTACAGCCATCGAGGAGCAAGCATTTGTTGGTCTGTTGATCGATGGCGTCAATCACCGTGTCAAAATCAGTAGACAACAGCTTTTCGGCTGTGGTCGCAGTGAAAAAATCAGCAATCGTATTGATTTCACACTCGGGCTGAATGGCCCTTGCACGCTCTGCCATGACATCTATTTTTAGTTTACCAACCGTGCCGTCGAGAGCATGAAGCTGCCGATTCGCATTGCTTAAACAAACATCGTCCATATCGATCAAGGTAAGCTTTCCTACCCCGCTTCGCGCCAATGCTTCAACAGTCCAAGACCCCACGCCCCCAATGCCCACCACGCAAACGTGAGCGGCCCGAAGACGCTTCAGTGCTTCAACCCCATAAAGGCGAGCAATACCGCTGAATCTGTAGTCATAGTCCGACATCTTAAGGTGCAGGTATGGGCAAACCGGCAACTTGTCAACGCTACTTAAATGCTACGTAAGCTTCTGAAATTAAACAACTAAACATTGTAGGCACCCACAAAAGTTAGATAATGAAGGTGTTTGCCGGTTTACGGCTCGATAAATCTTAGCGACACTCTAAATTGAGGGTGATGGAAATGGCGTTGGAATCAAGCAATCAAGATATCGAGCAGGATGATCTGACTTCCGATTCGCCCAAAGCCGTCCTCGCACTAGATAATCCCGACAATTACTTCAACCGCGAGACAAGTCTACTGGACTTCAACGAACGCGTTCTCATTCAAGCCCACGACAAGCGTATCCCGCTACTTGAACGGTTGTTCTTCTTGACCATCAGTTCGGCTAATCTCGACGAATTTTTTGAGATTCGGGTCGCCGGACTTAAACAACAGATAGCACTGGGAGTATCGAACCCCCGCCCAGACAAGGCATCTCCCACAGAAGCCTTAAATCTCGTCAGCGCAAAAGCCCACAAACTCGTCACAGCACAATACCGTTGTCTTAACGATGAAATTATTCCCGACCTCAAGGCCGCCGGGGTTCGCTTGCACGACGTTGATAATGCGCCCCCCGCTTTACAAGCATGGGCACGAGATTACTTTCTATCTAATGTGTTGCCAGTACTTACTCCTGTAGGCCTCGATCCCGCTCACCCATTCCCACGTGTCCAGAATAAGAGCCTAAACTTTATCGTGGAGCTCGATGGGACCGACGCATTTGGCCGCAGCAACCCTTATGCACTGGTACAAGCCCCTCGTGCTTTGCCGCGCCTTATTGAAGTTCCAAGAACGGTGGTCCAAGAATCTAAAGGCCGAGACTTCATTCTCCTAACCGGTGTAATGAAGACAAATATCGCTGACCTATTCGAGGGCATGACCGTGGTGCGATGCCATCCATTTCGCGTCACCCGAAATTCAGACCTCTGGATTAATGAAGATGAGGCAGACGACCTATTGAGCGCAGTCGCCGGTGAGCTATCCAATCGGCACTATGGAGATGCCGTGCGGCTTGAAGTCGGCATCGATTCAACACCAGAGATTAACGACTTTCTACTGCAGCATTTTGACCTGACGAAACTCGACCTCTACAAAGCCGATGGACCAGTGAACCTGAATAGGCTCGAACAGTTGCGAGACTTAGTGGATGATCCAGCCCTACGGTACCCGTCCTTTGTTCCAGCCTGCCCGTTGAACCTAGCCGAGCACTCTATCTTCGAGGCAACCAGAGCTGAAGATATACTCTTACACCACCCTTACCAGGCATTCTCACCGGTACTCGAGTTCTTAAGACAATCGGCTCGCGATACGAATGTGTTAGCAATCAAAATGACGCTCTATCGAACCCAGCCAGACTCAGAACTCGTGGTGACACTGCTCGAGGCAGCCCGTTCTGGTAAAGAAGTCACGGTAGTCATTGAGCTTCGCGCTCGATTCGACGAAGCCACCAACATCGACTTGGCGACCAAGCTTCAAGACGCTGGTGTAAACGTTTCATACGGAGTTGTCGGATATAAAACACACGCAAAAATATTATTGGTTGTGCGTCGAGAAGGCACCGATTTAAAGCGATATGGTCACCTTGGTACCGGCAATTATCACCCAGGAACCGCCAGAGCTTATACAGATATCGGGCTGCTCACGGATGACCCGGTTCTATGTGAAGATATTCACAAAGTATTTCTTCAGCTCACAGGCCTTGGCCAAGCGGCAAGTTTAGAGCGATTGCTCTCTTCACCCTTCACCCTCAACCGCCGCCTCGCCGAAATGATTCAATTCGAGTCCAACGAAGCCAAAGCCGGGAGACCCGGAAGAATCATTGTTAAGGCCAACTCTCTTTCCGAACCAGCAATGATTCGCAATCTTTATAGAGCCAGCCAAGACGGCGTCAAAATTGATCTCATCATCAGAGGAATATGTTGCCTAAGGCCAGGCGTGCCCGGTCTTTCCGAAAACATTACCGTTATCTCCATTATAGGACGCTTTTTGGAGCACTCTCGGGTCTTTTATTTTTACGCAGCCGGTGAAGAGAAGCTTTACTGCTCGAGTGCAGACTGGATGAGCCGAAACCTTTATCGACGGGTAGAAGTAGCATTCCCCCTGGAAAACCCCAATCATCGCCAACGCATTCTCGAGGAAGCTCTTCATAAACCATTAAAAGATAACTCAGAGGCCTGGGTCCTGCAGCCCGATGGGACCTATATTCAGCGCTCTCCAAACGGTCAGCGAGAAAATCGCTCACAGATTGAGCTGCTTCATGAACTCAGCGAGCTTGGTCCCAGCGAATAAGGCTTAGGCAAAATTCTTACTATTCCATCCCCAAAGGTGCCGCTGAGCATCATTGAACTCTAGATAAACGCGGCCTGGCTCAACTCCAAGGTGCTCTTTAACCAAAGCACATGCCGCGGCGCTGATACGCTGCGTCTGCTCAGAGGTCATCGTTCCTATATTCTTAATCTCCATATAGGATGCCGGTTCCGGCGAACCGCCAAATGTCATTAACGATTGTGGTTCTAAAACAGTCATCACGTAATCTTCAGACTTCTCTAAAACTTCCGCAAGAAGTTGAGAAAGACCTCTGAGCAACAACTCACTCGAATGGCCTGAAACTTCACTTACGTTGGTTTGAACTTTAATCAGTGGCATACCAAAACCTCCATATTAGACGAAAACTAGATCTCACGTTTTATTCTCAATATGAGAACACAAGAAAAAGAAAAAGCACACAATTCTGCCGCATGTACGATTATAGAAAAGTCGTTAGGCACGCCCTCGACACCCAAGCTGACAAATCGCCCTAACGAGAAGAGACCCAGTACCAATGCCGCCAAAATCAAGCTTAACTGTCGATGCTCGGGGTACTTAGCCCCCCTGAAGAACATAAAAGCCAAGCCGCCAAAACACCCACTGTATCCGGCCCTAACTTCAGCAAAGCCGGCAGGACTCATTAGGTGAATCTCTACCGGTAGCACAAAAAGGCTCGGGACCAGTAGAGCCTGGAGCGCAACAAGAGTAAAAATAAAACTTAAGAGATAAAGAAAGCTCGATGTGAGAAATCGTTCAGACAACAACACAGGCTCCTAATTTTCGTCCCTTAGTAAACCCAAGGATTCGTGTACCTCAACCCCATCCAGCTCGGTCAAAAGACTTGGCGAGCAGATTATCTTTGAAGTCCGGTTGCCTCCCCCAATGATAATTTTATTTCGCTTCATAACGGCAGCATCTACCAAAACTGGAACAGACTCTGGTAAACCCAAAGGTGTAACACCACCGATTTCCTGGCCCGTTAACTCAACCGTTTGTTCAGCCTTCGCGAACGAAAACTTCATGCCTTGCAGAGCACGCACCTTGCCATTTACATCCAGGCGATGCGTAGCCAAAACCACGCAAGCGACGTAAACGCCCTTTGGCTTTCTCGAACTTAATAGGATGCAATTGGCTGAATCGGCTAAATCGTAGCCCAATTGTTCACAAAACAAAGCAGTATCCGCCTGACCTGCATCGCAGGAAACAATCTCAATGTCGCTAGAAACTTCAGCGAGTGAGTTTCGGACGGATTGATGCAATATGCTCTGTGTCATGATTGTCTCCCTGGTCTCGCCTAACAGGCTCAGCTTGCTCGTTACGGCCTCGCAACTTTCCCAAATATCGCAGAAGATTCAACCCACAAGTCTCGATGGAGCACTAGAAAAAGAAGAGATGTGACCCTAGGGATCGAAATGAGGCTCCCTGATTGGAAACCTTCCATTGCGTTTAACACAGGTACATACAGTGCACCCTTGTCCGTCGGCTTCGCAAACCGTCTCATCAACTCCACAGGCTGGGCGATACTCGCGGCACTTTCCCGCTCCGAAGTCTTTGATGGTCCAGCAGCCGGTTAATAATAATAGACCGGCAGCGGCGATAATTGACGACACACGCATGACATTCTCCACTCGAAGAGACCTGTTAAGACGAAGCAGTCTGGCGCTAAATTCAAGACCAGCGTACAAAATGAGAGAAGATCTGGCTCACTAGGTGCTAGACGCTGGCGGGTTGCCCCACAGCTAAGAGCGTCATGCCGATGACAACCGTGCCAATGCCCACATATTGAATCACTGAGAGGTCCGTCTTAAAAACCACGGCGATTGCGATTTGGCTCAGTAAAAATGCACCACCCATCGCGACCCCGAAAGCGATGTTCGGACTCATCATTTTATAAATCACCATCAGCACCGCCATACTCGTGATGCCAAACGTATGCCCAAGGAGAAATCCGCTAAGCCACTTAAGTGTGCCGTCACTGCCCCATTTAAAGAAAATATTAGCGACGATTTGTAAGGCCCAAAAGAGGCACATCCACGCGATGACTCCGATATTCATAATAACTTCTCCGGCTATCTCTGAAATTCGGCGCTACGCGATGAAACTTGGTTTGCCAAGCCCAAATCGACTTTATCCAACTCAATTTAGGTACAAAAACGATTTACGGAGTCGATTTCCATTCTAAAGCTTCGCCAGTGCAGTTCGCGGGAGCTGTGAGTGGATTACACGAAGCTACGGGGCCATCAGGGAGTTCGAGCCAATACTCTCGCTCAGCAACTGGGTAAGGGAAATCGTCTTTTAACATGTGGAGCCCGTTGGTAAGACCAGCTTCAAGGCTTGCATAACAGGCGGTGTCTTCGTCACCGGCCGAGCATACATTAGCCGCCACAAGCATCTTACCCTCGCCGGCTGTTTGAGCGATTCCATCAGCTGAACCAGTGCTCAACTTTTCGACCGCCGCCCAAGGCATGCTGTATTGGCTAGACGCTGCCCGAGGAAAGAGGAGTCGATTTTCTAAGGAGGTAAAATCATTCGTATAGGGTCCAGTGTGCTCACCGTTATTTAGAATGATAAACATGACCTTGCCCCTGACTTCACCAAGCGTTGGCCACCCCACGGTGTCCAGTGCTTCACGCACCGAGCTATACTCACCGCGAACAAGTTCCGGTGTAAGAAGCTGCTCAGGTGGAATCACCGCTTGAATCTCATCCTCGATCATCAGAAGACTCTCGAGCGGCGCATCGGTCATCCCACTTTTCATTTCCATCCAGACAAAAATAGGTAAATGGTCTGGCTTCGAAGCTGACCAAGTTTGGATGACCGACAGGCAGTCTGCAAAGAGTGAGCAAGAACTCACCTCGTCAACCAGCGCCAAGTGAAACACTTGAAAGGAATCATCAAACCGGTGCAAATCAAGTTCAAAGGTTCTCACATTTTGGGTTTCTAGCTGAACATCCAGTGGAGCATGACTGTATTCGTGCGTGGGATGAATGGTTGTCTCAGGGCGTTGATGGTAGCTGTTATGAGTGCCCTTAACCTGTACATGGTGTAACCGCAGCTCGTCATCCAATGGATACACGTGGGCCGGTTCAAGTGTGGGCACGGGATCTTCCGTACCTCCACAAGAAACTAAGAATAAGCCCGCAAAAAACGCGAAAAAACCCAGGGGAAACATGCGCATGGGAGCACTGCCTTTCAGAAATTTCTCAGCGCAACACACACCGCGAAACTGCTTATTTTAAAGTGGCAACCATGCGGCAGGATTGCAAGAAGAGAAAGAACACAAGAAGTTAAAGCAGGTATGAAAATGTAAATAGGACCAAAGCCTTAGGCTATTTTCTTTAGAAAACAAGTCTTTAAGACAATACTCATCTTATTCACTCTTCCCTCGATGTGCTCAGGGTTATTCGTGAGATGTATATTCTTCACGGTCGTTCCTCGCTTGGCCACGAACGATGTACCCTTAACATCAAGGTCCTTGATCAGAGTGACCGTATCCCCCTCCAAGAGAAGCGTCCCATTACTATCAAAGGTCTTCACTGCATCATCATCGTCATCTGCTTGTGCGGGCAGTCCCTCGCGAGCCCAATTCATAACAGGTTCCTCAAGATAAGCTTGATCAAGTAGGTCCTGCGCCCAAGCCTCATCGCTGAGCCGATTAAGCATTCGCCAACTCATCACTTGAACGGCTGCAACCTCACTCCAAATAGAGCCCTGCAAACAATACCAATGATTAGCGTCTAAATCTGCCGCTGGTTCAATCTGACTCAGGCAAACGCCACAAAGAAGTATAGAGCGGTCTTCAGATGGCTCTACCACCGGGCCGACTTCATAAATGCCAAGGCTTTCCTTGCCAGCACAAAGCTCGCACTGCTCTCCCGCACGGCTACGAACCGAGTTTTCAATTTGACTTAAATCTGCCATCTGGATTCCTCTCTAGGTCAAACACGATGCTCAGCCCATACTTGATATGCACTTATGCCTCTGGCTGCACCCCGGTCAACGGTATCTCTTTCGAGAAGCTCAAGTTCCCCCATTTTAGATCGCCCTAGAACAAACGAAGTCGCGAAATATAGAGTTGACGGGTTTAAACTAAAGTTGAGAGAGCGAGTACTTGACCAAGTACACCCAGGGAGAGTTATAGAGCGTTGTTCTGCTCTTATATGCAGAAGGCACACTGACTACGAAACGCGACAACGACAATGCAAGCTGACCGAAATAAACTTTCACTAACCAGTCTCCTAATGGCGCCAGGTAAGATTTTTAAAACAGCAAGACGCGTTACATCACTTCCCCATAACCAACCCCAAAATTTCCTATCTAACCCTAGACCCCAAAAAACCATTGTCGCTTGCCTTGGAGATTCCATCACGCATGGAACAGTGAGTTACAATTGGGTGGACGTGCTTGGAAACAGACTCGCGAATGCAGAACTGCATTTTATCAACGCAGGTATCAACAGCAGTGTCGCCTGGCAACTGAATCAAAGGCTCGATGAAATCCTTGCCTGCAAGCCCGATGTTGCGATTGTTCTCATTGGCACCAACGATGTGATGGGCAGTTTCCATCTGGGAGACGGTCTCTCCTACAAGCGAAAAGGCAAGCTTGCGAGTGTACCCACTCAGCGCGGTTACCGCCTGGAGCTGACCAAACTGTTACGAGGCCTTCAAGCGGTTAAGCATGTTGCAGTCTGTACGCTCCCGCCTCTTGGAGAGAACCCTGATTCCCAAATTAACCAACTTGTACAATCCTTCAACGCTGACATCCGCCAAATCGTAGCCCAGGAAAACCGAACGCTTATTCCTCTCAACGAAAAACTCTCCACGCACCTCACAAACTCGGTGCAAGAGCGGCCGCAATACACTCCCGGCCCTATCAACCGGTTGGTCCCGATTCTTAGAGCCATTACCGACTACTACATCAGTGGGAAAACTTGGGATGAGTCTGGGAAGCAACAGGGTCTCACGCTTTTGCCTGATCACATCCACCTTGGAGAATTTGGTGGTGAAATTCTAGCCAATCTAATCGATCTATATCTCCAAGGGATTATCAAACCCCGTTAAGTTCTATGGCGTATTTAAATATCAACCAGACTTAAATCTCGGAAAACACGAGTTAAATCAATTCTCTTCACGTCTCACCTTGGACAGGCGGTCGAATCGAGATAGAGTGAAGTTTGAAGAAGCATATAACGTCACAAAAAACATGACCCAAAATAGACGAATATCAAAGAATGACTAAAACCCTCGAAGAAAACGAAGTTCTACATCGCTCAGTTATTCTCTATGTGGATGATGAAAAAGACAACCTGGAGCTTTTCCGTCTTCAATTTGGCGATGAGTATGAGCTCATCACAGCAAACTCCGCCAAAGAAGGTCTGAAAATTCTAAGCTCGGATCCACGAGTTGCTATCATTCTTACCGATGAGCGGATGCCGGAAATGACGGGCATCGAACTCCTCGAAGAGATCGTCACAAAAGTACCAGACACCATTCGCATTATTGTATCCGCGTACAGCGACAGCCAACGGCTCTTAAATGCACTGAACCGTGGACGGGCCCATGAGTATATTGTGAAACCTTGGCGCCGGGCTGAAGTAAGACGGTGCCTCGAAAGCTGGTTAACAATCTCCAAACGCAGGCAAGACCTTACCGATAAAGCTGTGCTTGCAAACTCATTGCTCGACGAGCTCCAAGCCCCAGCCTCACCATCCAATATCATTGGTCAAAATGGCGGTCTCGAAAATGTATTGAAGCTGGCAACCAAAGTTGCAAAAACGGATACAAGTGTGCTTATCCGAGGAGAAACCGGAACCGGCAAAGAAGTCGCCGCACGTTTTATCCACGACAACAGCACCAGAAGAGACAAACCCTTTATCCGAGTCAATTGTGCCGCGCTCTCCGAAACCTTGCTTGAAAGCGAGCTATTCGGCCACGAAAAAGGGGCATTCACAGGCGCAACAAGTACCAGAATGGGACGTTTCGAACTTGCCAATGGCGGCACCATCTTTCTAGACGAAATTGGGGATATCTCTCAGAAGCTTCAGGTTATGCTCCTGCGTGTTTTGCAAGAGCGCGAGATCGAACGAGTGGGTGGCGTGAGCACCATTAATGTTGATGTTCGCATCGTTGCCGCGACCAACAAAGATCTAGAGTCTGAAGTCGCCGAAGGTGGTTTTCGCGAAGACCTCTTCTACCGTCTCAATGTATTTCCCATTTTTCTACCGCCATTACGTGAACGCCTCGAAGATATTCCCGAGCTCCTAAACTGGTTTCTCGATAAATACCAACATCTCACCAACAAGAAACCAACGGTCGGCCCCAGCCTCGTCCAAGCCCTGCAGTCCTGTGATTGGCCAGGTAATATTCGTGAATTTGAAAACTTGGTTCAACGTGCGCTTGTCGTGTGTGAAGGCGACACACTGGAGCCTGACCATTTCTATTTCGATTTTGCGCCCACCAAACCCAAGGTGGCGAGAGGAAGCGTCAAAGACCAAGTCAAAACGAAGCAATATGAGACAATGAAAGCATGCTTGGAAAAGTATGATGGTAACTGCTCTAAAGCTGCACGTGAATTAGGATTGGCACGAACCACCTTAATGAGCCGGGCTAAGAAACTCGGCCTGCTCTAAGATACTCTCAGGTTCTTGGAATATTGACTCATCGCCCATTTAGCTTAAAGAAGAACCATCAAAAGTAGCTGTAAGAATCCGGCCACACCGCCGAGAAAAGCACCGACCGCAATCAACGTTGACTCGTCTTCCCGAAAAACCGGCCTTAAGACTTCTTCGAACTCTTCAGAGGTCAAACTTTTCAGATTCAGACAAAGCTCCTGCTCGAGAGCCATCGCCTCACTCATATAATCTTGCAACTGATCGAGTTCATGCGGAATAACGGCCGCCAAGCTTTCGCTTATTTCACTCTTTAGACTTTCCCACTTCTCAGTTCCTACGGCCAGCTGGGTAATTGTTCCCGCTGCTCCCGAAACATGCTCGATTGATTCATCCACATAGTTTTGCAAAAGCGCAATCAACTTGTCGGCGGCGGGTCCTTCGAGAACAGCCTTGAGCAATGCCTCAGAGTGTAAAATCTGCTTCGCAAAAAAAGCCGCATAAGCTTCGCTCACTTCATCTTGACGACGCAAGAAAAGCCCCTGCCACCGAAACGGACCTATTTTAACAGGTTCCAAGGGTTCGAAAACCATCTTCAAAGCAATCCAGTTTGTAGCCCATCCAACAGTGATGCCCGTAAGAGGTAAGAACCAGCCCGGCTGAACAAATATCCAGACGACCATCTGTATGCATCCCAGGAGTGCCCCAAACATCAAACCGCTGTACTCGACAAACATAAACTCTTTACTGCCGCATCGCCAAAACAGCTTGTTGAGTAAAGCCCGGTTGTTGCTGAAGGCATTAACGACCAGTGATTCAATATTTAAATATTCATCGAGTTCATCATGGAGCTCGGCCATCATCTTCTCAACCACGTTCGGAATCTCACCGCGAAGACGATTTCGAGATTTCTCCCGTACCAGTTCCGGAACCATTTTCCAGAGCCTGGGGAAGCGCCGCGCCAACACATCCTCAACGATGCCTTCAGCATGCTCTTCAATGGTAGGCCCCAACAACGCTGATATTCTTGAGGGCTCAATCCGTTTAAAAACCGCCTTTTCATCAAGCAGCTTTGAAGTCATGAGCTGAACACAGGTTGTGGCCATTCGATCTGCATTGGCAGGTAAAACACCTTGCCAACTTAAACGTCGCCAACCCACTCGACGCAGCGGCCAAAAAAGCATGCGAATAGCAAGTGCATTGGTGATCCAACCAATAAGGCCGGTTACAAGCGGTATAAGAAGTAAGCCAAAGTCCACCAACCTGAAGTAGCAGCATCAAAGCGCAGAGTCCAGCCGGCGAGCGTTAAGACAAAAACCAAATCAAAGTGGATGTTATTTTTAGGAGTTTCAAATTTGTGAGTAGGTAATCTCAATGAAAAATAGATTAAAGCCGTTATCTAAACCACAAAAAAAAGGCAGATGACCTAGACGCCAACTGCCTTTTCAATATTTTACTTAGTTCAAAGACTTAGAGAGTATTACTTATCTTCGTAATCATCTTTATCTTCATAATCGCATTCATCTTTGTCGTCCCATTCGGACTTATCAGAATCGTCACACCATTGAGTGCAATCTTCCTCGCTCTCACCTTTGTCGACACATTCTTCGAAGCATTCGGCCGCAGTATCGTCCTTTGAGCACCAGTCCACGCAATCCTCTTCGCTTTCACCTTTGTCGATGCATTGCTCCAGGCAATCTTCCGTAGATTCGTCTTTTGAGCACCAGCCCGCACAGTCCTCTTCGCTTTCACCCTTGTCGATGCATTGCTCCAGGCAATCGAAACCCACTGCTTCAGAGCCCTCAGAGTCGGCTTCCAGTGCCCCCTGAACATTGGAGGGGTCTGTAATCCCGACTCCTTCTGCGCCGCATGCACTCAACACCAAAACGCCCAAAGCCAAAAATACTGTCGTTGTTAAATTCGGTTTCATCATTGCTCCTTCTTAAATCACTCTTTTATCGGAGTGGCGTACAATCAATAATGAACCACCTGGCAGCGGCGAAAGTGTTACCTCGATTTTAAAAAGAGATTCAACCTTGAAATCATTCAAAGGTTAAATCCCCAAAAAATTGCTCAAACTATAAATTGACGGCGGCAAGCGACCCGTAATTATGACCTCTATGGGTTTAAGACCCAGCGGTCATCTGGTCTTTAAATTCTCGTCCCAGCGCCACCAAAATTTCGTCAAGTTTACCCAGATACCGCGACCTATCCTTTGCTTCCATCGGTTTCGGTCCTCCAGTCATGACACCCATTTCGCGAAGATTTTGTGCCAATTCCCGGCTAGCCAAAGCATCGCCTATGGAGTCGGCGTGGAACTCTTTACCCTTCTGACCTAAAACGCGAGCTTGCTTTTCCAAGCAACGCGCGGCCAAGGGAATGTCATTGGTGATCACAACATCTCCGGGCTCACAGCGCTCAGCGATCCAGTCGTCGGCCACATCGTCACCTTTATCAACCGTCACGCAACGGATAAATTCAGAACTCGGCGTTTGGATATACTGATTGGCAACCACCACAACTTTCCAGTGCCAACGCTCAGCAACCTTGTAGGTCTCTTTCTTCACTGAGCACGCGTCTGCATCGATGTATATGACTTTCATACTTTCCTCTTGCTTGAACTGGCGCGAATATAAACCTCCCTCTCTCTAAAGCAAGGCTCGTTTACCAGGCCACGGATAGGTGGCTAGGTGAAAACTCATCGGCCGCGTCACTTTACCACCTCAGAGTATGGGTAAATCTTTCGGTTGGGTTCGCTTAAACGTCA
Source organism: Deltaproteobacteria bacterium (assembly GCA_018668695.1). Classification (NCBI taxonomy): domain Bacteria; kingdom Pseudomonadati; phylum Myxococcota; class Myxococcia; species Deltaproteobacteria bacterium. Next base: position 746 of record JABJBS010000305.1, on the reverse strand, counting down.
AACCGGTGCGTCAACGAACCCAAGTCATGAGGTTCGACAGAGGAGTTTTAAATAACTTGGTCGGTTTACTTCCACTTTCCGGGCAGTACTGCGGATAAAGGTCGTGAAAATCATGACAAGATGCACCAACATCGCAGAAAATTTTCCTTATAAAATCAACAACTCCCCGTCACCGTGTTGACGTCACCTGCAAAAAGTCCAACACTTAATGCAGGGTTCACACCATGGGGAAATGATACAATGACGCAACCGGCGAGTGATTATACCGCGCGGCACCTTCAGTTTGGCTGGTGGTCTCTGCTCGTCTTTTTGTTTATCGGAGTCGCTCTCGAAGCCATGCATGGTTTTAAGATTGGATTTTATCTCGATGTGTCCAATGAAACCAGACGTCTGCTTTGGACACTCGCCCATGCTCACGGCGCGCTATTAGGCCTTGCCCATCTAGGCTTCGCACTCACCACGCACCTACGACCTGGCACCTGGAGTCACAAACCTTCTGCTCTACTCATGGCATCAAGTATCCTGCTTCCGGGTGGGTTTTTCCTTGGAGGCTTGGGCATTCAGGGAGGCGACCCCGGGCCCGGTATTATCCTTGTTCCGATTGGTGCGCTCACGCTCATCACCGCAGTTTTTCTGATCGGTCTGGGCTCTAGACAAGCGAATGCATAAGGACAGCTTCTTAGGTTACGAGGTTCACCATCATGCAAAATAGCTGGCTCATCGCATGTGCACTTGCTCTCGGACTT
>JABJBS010000304.1 GCA_018668695.1 Deltaproteobacteria bacterium | reverse complement strand
TTGAAAAGCGTGTTAACTTCATGCTTTGTAAGATCCTTGCCCGCCTACCGGTGTGTACCGAACGATATTATCATAGCTTATTGTTGAGTGCGCTGCCATGCTCATCCCTGCTTCTCTTGAGAAGCGTTGTTTTCCAAAGGGAGGATGAACCAAAAACGGCTACCCTGTCCCGGTGTACTGGCGACATCGATTCTTCCGCCGTGAAGCTCCACCAAGCGGCTGCAAATTGCAAGCCCAAGGCCTGTCCCATGATGTTGACGGGTGTGTGAACCATCAACTTGTCGAAAGCTTTCGAAGATAATGTTGAGATACTCTTCAGGGATGCCCTCGCCGGTATCTGCAACTTCAAAACGCAGCGCGTTGTTGTCTGCAAGTAGATCAGGGCAAACCCGGGTGGTGATACTGCCACCAGCCGGTGTGAATTTAATCGCATTACCAATCAGGTTGATTAGGATTTGCGCCACTTTCACCCGGTCAGCTTCAAGACGGAGATCTGGCTCAATCTCTTCGAAAACCAGCTCGACATTTTTCTCGTCCGCGAGTGATTGAATGGTTCCTGCCACCTCACTGAGCACATCAGAGACGTTTACCTCCACTGGGTATATCTTCATGTGATCTGCTTCGAGCTTTGAAATATCGAGTAGGTCGTTGACTACGGCAAGCAGATGGCGACCCGATGATTCGATGCGCTTGAGAAAGTGGATCTGCTCGGAGGAATCTCCGGTGAAGATTGCTTGCTCATTGCACGCCAGCGATTGCTTTTGGCAGTCGGGGCAAGTTTGTTTTTCCTCAGGATCTTCCAAGCCTGCAGGACCACTCTCTGATTGAAATTGAGCGGCACAGATAGAACAGCTCCAAACAAAGGTTGTCTCAAAATGATTCAGGAGACCTGCCGGGAGGTTGACGATGGCATTAAGAGGTGTGCGTAATTCATGAGAGATGTTGGCCAAAAACTCGCTCTTTAATTGGTTGGCCTCTTCGGCTTTCGTGAGTGCGAGTTGAAGCTTGTCCGCGGCATGTTTTTGTTCAGCGAGAGCGTGTCGTTGGATCTGCTCTTTATCGGCTTTGAGCTGGTTCACTTTGTCAGCGAGGGCGTAACTAAGGAGCACCAATTGCGCTACAGCACCAAAGATAAGGGCATTGTCGGTGATCATATTCATCGGCAAGGCGCCGGCTTTATTGAGTCCCATCAAAAAGGCACCAATGACCACTGCAGCCCATGAAATGAGATAGTAGCGTGCCGGCTTGTAACCCCGTTTCCACAAATAGAAACCAGTAAAAATAACAAAGAGGCAGGCTGGAAAAAGCAGACCGATACCGAGTTTTATCCCGAGAGAATACGGAGCGATAAAATTCACGAAGCCGATGAGGATGCAGAGGGCAAAGAGAATAAAGCCCAATTTGTCCAGGTTGAGAGCTTGAGATTTAAGCGCCAAAAAGGAGCGGTTGAAAGCAACAGCGGCGGCAAGAGTGAGAGGTATAATGATAGCCTGGCTCTTCTCGTGCCAAATCAAACTTTCGGGCCAAAGGTATTGAAAACCGAGGCCTGTTAGAGCCACAAAGAGCAACATCAGACCAAGGGCATAAATACAGTAGGTCAGGTAGTTGGCTTCTCGGGTCCAGAGAAAAATAATGATGTTGTAGAGAATCATGATGAGCATGCTGCCAAACAAAAGTCCGTAGGCAATCACGCGGGATTCATCGGTGATGAGGAAGTCTCGTTCCGCCAAGATCTCCATGGGGACTTGCATACTACTCGTGGTGGCCACGCGCATGTAGATATCAAGTTGAGCCTCGGGTGCTTCAATAGGTGTTAGAAACTGCCGGTGCTTAAGTTGTCGCTCACTAAATCTGACGCTGTCTCCAAGCTGAATGTACTGAGTTCTTTCGTCGCTGCCTAAACCATGCCAACGAAGGTGAATATCGATTTGGTCAAGCAGTGGGTAAGCAATTCGTAACAACCACGCAGTTGGCGTTGCCTCAGCCGGTGCTTCCATTTGCATTCGAAACCAATAAACACTCTTCGTGAAACCAAAGTTTGGGGTTTGGGCATCGTGTCGAATCCACATGCTGTGATGCGAGCCGCCAGGTTTAACGTTCTCAAGTTCGAGAGCCCCCGTCGCATCTTCGATATAGTCAGTGAAAGGGCCAAGTTTTGCGGTCTCGCCAACCGATGGCCAGGCTGTGGGACGAAATTGAGTTGCCAGTTCTTGGGCGTGAAGAGATGCTCCCATGCATAAGCCGAATACGATGGTACTTAGTCCAATAAAGAGGCTGCGGCTCATTCGAGACAAGTTCATACCTTTACTCAGTGGAGACAAATGTTCTTTGAAGCTAGGTGAAGCATAGGAAGAATTGCGAGACGCGGCAAGTTTGGTTGCGTTCGGTTCAATCCGGGTCTCACGAGCTGAATATTCAGTGGGGACGGAAGGGAGCGTTGGAGTGTCAGGTTCGGGCCAGGTCGATGAGCTAAATAAAGTCCGCGGTGTAGCGTAGGATTCGTAAATTCAGGATGATTGCGTTGCAGATCATCGGGTAATGCTTAGACGCAGGTATCCACAGCGCCTTATAGAAAACGTCCGAGGTTTGGGAGTTTTAAGCTGCGGATTAAATAAGGGAGGGAAGTGGTGGAGCCGATCGGGATCGAACCGACGACCTTCTGACTGCCAGTCAGACGCTCTCCCAACTGAGCTACGGCCCCACATTTTCAGGTTTGCACTACTAACGCCGCCCGGCGCAATGCGCAAGACCCAAGCCCCAAAAATCTAGTGAGTGGGGCTCAGTCTAATCCTTACTTCTTCTTGGTCACTTTTTTCGCTACTTTTTTGGCCGCTTTCTTAGTGGCCTTCTTCGCTACTTTTTTGGTGGCCTTTTTAGCAGGCGCTTTCTTTACGGCCTTCTTTGCTGCCTTCTTAGTGGCTTTTTTAGCGACCTTCTTGGTTGCCTTCTTAGCCGCTTTTTTGGCAGTTTTCTTTGCTGCCTTCTTTGCGGGGGCCTTTTTAGCAGCTGGCTTGCTTTCTGCCTTCGGTGCAGAAGCTTTGGCTGAAGCCGCTTTCTTTTTAGGGGTCTGACGCTTACGCGGCTTGTCGATGAGTTCATCAAGAAGCTGATTCAAACGGTCGATGGTCTGTTGAACGCTTTTAGGAACCTTCAACTGATCCTTGCGGGTCAGCTTAAGGGTCTGCTCGCCGAGCTTGATCAGAAGGCGATCTCGCTCTTGGCGGAGGCGGTGCATATCGGATTCAAACCGATCGCGGGATTTTAAAAGGGCATCACGGGCTTCGTCTATTTGGTCAATAGCCTGCTGCCATAGGTCATTGGCATAACGCTTCATATCATCGCTGGGAGCCATAGGGGGTTCTCCGGTCTCTGGGGTTGAAAGTTGAGGCCGAGCTAACACCCATGTCGCGGCGTGTCAATTGCCGATTACTTTAAATTTTTCGGCTTTGTAGCCCCGTCGATGGCGATTTTTTCAGCTATTTTGAATGCTTTACGAACCGAGCTTAAAAGTGATTTTACGATTTTTTTATTGGCCTCATTGGTCGTACTTTCGAATTGTGCCCGAAAAAGCTGCTTATTTTTTTGGACATATTCGATTTGTGCCAAAACACGCTCGCGTTCTTTCTCAGTTGTCTTGGGATCTTTGAGCATGGCTTGAATCACTAAATTGTCTTTACTTGGTAGTACCCGCTCGAAGGCTTCAGGGTCCAGAATGAAGTAAGTAGCCATCAATGCTGAGATTTGCATGACGAACTCCTCCATGGTGAAGCCATGTTTCTGGTAAATCGCGTTGATGGCTGCCATCTGTTCTGGGCTCATTTGAGGTTGCCCCACACCACCGGCTCCTGTGGCACCAGGACCCATAAACTGGAATTTTTGGCCCACCGTCTCTTTGGCCACCTCGGGGATGACTTTGATCAACCGCTTCACGCTCGCCGTGCTAAGTTCGGTAATTGGGGGCGTTAAATCCCCAAAACCGCCCGGGCCAGCAAGAAGAGAGTGGCCAGGGAGTTGAATGCAAATCGCGAGTGCAATAAAGATGAATCTGTTTAAATGTGCTTGCATGCTTGCCTCGTTCGTAAGTTGAGCTGATTCTAGCGCAGGGAGATAGCGTTTTGAAGCTTATCGGTTTGACAAAGACTCTGCTCGTTTTGGTCTGTTTGGCTTATGTTGTGGTGCCGTCCATGGCGTTGGCTCAAAAGTCCGTTCATTGTGACGATCCAAATACAGGTAAAAAGAAATGGGTCAAGGTCTGGCGCATCCACGCCATGTATAAAGATACCTCTGAGATTCTAGAAAATGAAGGAATTCACGTTCTAGATTTAGAGGAAGATGCATGGAAAACGCGTTCCGAAGTTGAAGGCCATTGGGTTGAAAAGAATTGGTGCGGTGTTTACGTCGGGATGGGGGTGTTGGATCGCTCTTTGGCTCGTGTTTCGCTGGATGCCGATTTTACCATGGGCAAATTTCGAAGAATCGAAAAATGGCTGCGGGATGAGACCTTTACGCCTGGCCAAAAGATGCAGGCCGAAAAATACCTGAAGAAGGGTGCGACTGCACTGGCTCGGGGAGATCTTGAAAAGGCCAATATGGCTTTCAACCAGTCGCTGAAATTCGCGTTCTCACTTAAAGATGCGTTTGGCTTGCCAGAGAATCTGCCGAAATACCAAGACCCCTTCGCTGGTGTCACTTACGACTCCTCTGAGATTGAAGATTCCTGTCCAGAATTGGCGGGCTCTGTTTCGCAGGTCACTTATCTAGAAGCAGTTGAAAAACTACGCGTCGTCCTCGATGGCCGTCTTGTTCGACCTATCGATTTAGGGGATGCCTCATCTCTTTTGTCTGACTTTACGAATTATCGAAAACTCGACGCAGTCGGACCGGCGGCTCGGATTGCATGTGCTTTGATGAATAAGGCACTTGAGGTCGAGCCAGACCTTGCGAGTGTGATGAAGCGTTTTCGTCGTGTGAATGAACTTCGCCGTGAGCAAAACTTACCAGAGTTTCGCCGATTGAAGTTTAAAGAATTGGTTCGGCAAGCCTCAGACCGGCTCGCAGTTTCAGATTACAAAGGAGCGCATGCCTCTTTAGACGCGCTGCTCGTACTTTTCGGTCAACCTAAAAAACCGAGCGATTATCTCTTAAACTAGATAAGCACTTGTAAATCCTTACTAATCCCCAAAATAAGACATTTTCTCTACTTATATAAGTGCTCGACTTGTTTCCATTGAGTGCTTGCTCGCAGTGGATCGCTGTAGAATAAATATAAGTGTTGGGGGATTCCTGGCCATCTTTTCATGGTGACTATGGGTAGAAAAACAGCGAGTAACAGACGACAGCGCATTGGCGGCCGTCAACAGGGATCTGTGGTAGCACAGTGGGTATGGGGAAATGTCTCTTACGCCGCACGTCGTTACGCAGGTCTCGGGATTGCCGTCGCGGGCTTAGTGCTGAGTGCAGCGGGATTGTTTCGAGGACCGCAGGGCATTGGTTTATTCCATGGACTAGCCTTGGGGCTTCTGGGTTCGGTCTTAAGTTTTCGTCTCTTTAAGCGTTTATCCGACGACACTCCGGCCTCTCAAAATATTCCAGGTCATCAAATTCTTGAGCTGGGCTTTCTCCTTGTTTCGGGCACCCTCGCAATGGTTGAGCTTACAGGCGGGCCATCTGGGCTTCTGTATCCTCTGGTCTATGTGCTTGTTGCCTTCTTGGTCGCTTTTCATTCCTTGAAAGAAGCCAGTCTCTTTATCGGCATCTTGATGGCCACTGAAGCGGCGATTTGGTATTTTCAGCCGGAACCTCTGGGCTGGCGACTGCTTATGTCGCACGTCTCTTTCATCACGCTTTTTAGTTTTCTCTTCGCTGTATTTTTGCGGGGAGAAGTCGTGCGGCAAAAGTCTACGATTCGTCGCCAGATTGATAGTCAGCTCTCTATCATTGCAGACGAGGCAGAAGACTTTAGATTAACCTCAGCACTGAGCCTCGAAAGCCGTGATCTCACAGCTGAAGAATTATCGAACCGGCGCACCATTAGCTCGGTTCAAGCTATCCACGATTCTCTCTACAATGTGCTGGCTGTGGCTGAGAGAGCTTTGCAACCTTATACCGTTGGTTTATTTTGGCTTGATATTGCTGGGCAACGGTTGCGGCTCAAAGAGCTTCGCAGTGAATCAGACCATGTGCAGGAACGACCGATTGGAATCGGCGAAGGCGTGTTGGGGGCGATTGCTAAGCAAAAGGAACCCATCATGCTGCAAAACATGCGCGTGGGGCACCCCGGGCTCGTCTATTACGATAAGCCAGAGAAGGTTACCGACTTTATCGGCGTACCCGTGATGGAGCGCGGACATTTACGCGGCATTTTGGTGGCCGACCGAGTGGACGGTCGAAGTTTTGATAACGGTGATCTGGACGTTATGACGACCATCGCTGAAGAAGCCATGCGCGCGGTTCAAGTGGAGCAAATCTTCAGTCAAATGGACCAAGAGAAGTTCCAGAAAGAACGTTTTTATCAGGCTCTTCGAGATTTTAACTCAGCGCTTACGGTGGATGAAGTCGCCCAAGTGACATTGCGAGCTGCGCGGCGGGTAACTGGAGCCGAGTTCGCAGCGGTCTGCGTCTCGGGTGAAGTGGAAGGTCAAATGCGAATCGCTTCCTGCGATTGGCATGAAATGCCGGAATACAGCGAGCTTGTTGGTGAGGTGTTCGAAGCGCAGCAGGGGCTTGTCGGTGCGGCTATTAAGGCCAAGCACACTTTACCCTACGGAACGGCCCGAGCTCGCTCTCAACGTATCTTTGGCAACTCAATCAGCATCCCAGTTGCTGGCGTCCAAGTTTACCCTCTACTTTGGAAGCATGTTGGTGTGGGCGCTCTGATTATCGGCAGCATGCGTAAAGAGTTTCTAAGCATGCAGGCCGCAGATATGGTCCGTGTCATTGGTGACCACGCAGCCATCGCGATTGCAAACGCACAGATGTATGAACGTATGGAGCAGCTGGCGACCACAGATGGCCTCACCAACCTTGTGAACCACAGACACTTCCAAGAGCTCTTTGATTCGATGATGCAACGGGCTGAACGTTATGGGCGAAAGTTCTCTTTGGTACTCTGCGATATCGATCACTTCAAGCGGGTCAACGACACCCACGGCCACCCAGTCGGCGATATGGTTTTACGCAAAGTTGCGCGTATTTTAGAGTCGGGTGCTCGTAACACGGATGTTGTTGCACGGTACGGTGGAGAAGAATTTGCCATTTTGATGGAGGAAACAGAGTCAGAAGGGGCAAACACAATTTGTGAGCGTATTCGCAAGCAGATTAAAGCGGAGAACTTTCACAGTGATGTAGGGCAATTCAACTGCACGATGTCGCTTGGTATTGCCACTTACCCAACCGATGCAGACACGAAACCGAGGTTGACTGTTTGTTCAGATGAGGCATTGTACGAAGCTAAACATAATGGGCGCGATCAAGTTGTATGGTGGTCACACCTTAAACCCAAACATAAGAAAGCTGTTTGATGTCGCTGGGGCGTCGAATCAGACTGTGACTTAAATATGAAAAAAACCTTTGTTCTGGATACCAACGTTTTGTTGCACGATCCAAATGCTGTTTTTGCTTTCGCTGATAATCATATTCTTATCCCGATTTATGTGATCGAAGAGGTCGATACCTTTAAAAAAGACCTATCTGAACTGGGTCGCAACGCGCGAGAAATTGCGCGCGTTCTTGACGGTTTGAGAACCGACGGCGTTCAAATGACCAAAGGTATTGAGTTGCGCACGGGAGGCACCTTGCAGGTAGCCATTACGGAGCGTGATTTGCCAAGTGGTTTTAAGTCCCGTAACTCAACAGATAATATGATTTTGGCCACCGCGCTTGAGGCGCAGGAAAAAGAGCCCGACACCAAAGTTATCTTTGTTACCAAAGACGTTAACCTGCGCATTCGTGCTGCAGCCTTGGGCCTCGTCGTTAAGGATTATGATTCTGAAGGCCAGGATATTGAAGAGCTCTACACAGGCATTGATGAAGTAGACATGTCCGGTGAGGACATCGATCAGTTCTACAAAGATGGTGAAATTCCATTTAAAGAAGAAGGCTATTACGCGAACCAATTCGCATTGATGCGTGACCGGTGTAACCCGACGCACACAGCCCTTGGTAAAGTAGATACTGAAGAGCAAGTGATTCGGCCGGTGAACCTTCCCAAAGACGGGATGTGGGGTATTCGTCCTCGCAACAAGGAGCAAAGTTTCGCTGCGGATATCCTCATGGATGACGATGTGAAGCTGGTAACGCTCGTGGGTAAGGCAGGTACGGGTAAAACGCTGATGGCGATTGCCGCAGGCCTTCAGAAGGTCACTGAAGAAGGTATTTACCAGCGCCTCTTGGTCTCGCGTCCTATTTTTCCTTTGGGCAAAGACATTGGTTATCTCCCGGGTGATGTTGAGGAAAAGCTCACACCTTGGATGCAGCCGATTTTCGATAATATCGAGTTTTTGATGGGGATCAGTCGCCAAGACAAAAAGCAGGGTCGAAGCTATACGGAGCTGATGGACTTAGGTCTTCTGGAAATTGAGCCACTGACTTATATTCGAGGCCGAAGTATCCCGAATCAGTTTATGGTGGTGGATGAAGCTCAAAACCTGACCCCCCACGAGGTGAAGACGATTTTGAGCCGTGCTGGAGATAATACGAAGATTATTCTCACTGGCGATCCCTACCAAATTGATAATCCTTACGTTGATTCAACCAACAATGGCTTGGTCCATGTTGTGAATCGCTTCCAAAAAGAGCGAATTGCCGGCCATGTGAGCTTGAGCAAGGGTGAGCGTAGCGATCTGGCCGAATTAGCGGCAAACCTACTCTGATCGGGCTAATGTCCGCACTACTTGACGGATTGGCGCTAGGGGGCGTATATGCACGACCCTCCAAGACTTTTACCTGGGATTTCTAATGGCTATTAAGCGTAATCTTCCTGACCAAGTTCTTTATGACACTCGATTGATTCAACGACACATCGAGGAAGGTCTGATCACTGCAGCTGATGTTGAGGCTTACCGCCAAAAATGTGCAGATGTTGAAGAGAACAAAGACGTTGTGTCTATGGAAGCTATTTTCCAAGGTCGCGGCGACTCTTCTGCTTCTTAAGCAAGACTTTGCTTCTTTCGTAATACGGCTTTTTCAATCCGTACCTATTCGAGTCGTGACGAGTCATTGCACTTTCTCGCTTTGACTTAGAGAACTATCCGGTTGTCATCAATGAGTTTGGAGCTTCAAAGAGTTTAGAGGACTCTTCGTTGGCTTCTTACGCAAATTTTCTAATGAATTTTAGCTTCGCATGAGCAGCTGAAAACCGCCCCAGGCGGCGGTGAGGCATACCGTGACGTTCAGGACGATATTCACGCCCAGCTTCACGAATGCCCCGTCTTGGAGCAGCATCATGTTGTCGACAGAGAAGGTAGAAAAGGTGGTGAGAGCGCCAAAGAACCCCACTGTGACCAGCGGGCGCCAGGGGATTTCATTGAGCATGCCTTGTTCGAGAGCAGCCATCAGCGCACCGAGGCCGAGGGATCCCACAACATTCACGAGGAGTGTTCCAAATGGGAAAGCTTTTCCCAGCAGAGCCGTACAGCCTAGAGTGATTAGATATCGAGAACAGGCACCAACTGCGCCTCCGATTCCAACCAACCCAAGCATCGTTAAATGATTCATGGGCTAAGGTCCTTATGGTTTCAGAGGCGTTATAGGCTTAAAGCGCTTGGATGCGCAAAATCTCGTTGGCTACTTTATCAGTGACGTAGAGGCTACCATCGCTGTCGAAGTCCATGCCGCTAAGAGCATTGGGACGACCCGTGTCGAGCCAATCTAAAAGCTTACCTTCTTTGGTGAAGCCGTAGATCATTCCAGTTGCAAAATCGCTGACGTAAACATGGTCACCGTGAAGTGCAAGTCCTGATGGCTTACTCATGCCTTGGTCTGTACCACTGATGAGTTCGCTAAAGTTAACACCATCAACGTAGTGGTAATCTGGGCAGATATATTCCGAGCAGTCGTAGTTGAGGTCTGTAAGGTTTGAGCCCTTAGTACCTGTCTTTGTGTCTAAGACAGCAATTCTGTTGTTACCAGTATCGGCGATGTAAAGAAGGCCTGTAGCGTGGTCGATTTCCATGTGGGAAACGATATCCGCAGAGCGCTTAACGTTGCCTTGTACGTAACGCGAAACGATGCCGTCTGAGTGATCGCTGCCACCTAGACCGTGGTCGTCGACGAAGTCGTAGCGGGTGATGGAGCTGTGGTATCCGTCAAATACCCAGTAAACGTTTCCGGTTTCCCACGCGATGCCCATGCCAAGCGGCGTGTTGTGCATCATGTCGAGGTGACCGGAGTGCCCGGCGTTGAAAAACGCGAGATCTGAAGTCCACATGGTCGGGCCCATGAAATCTTCTGGAGTCGCTGCGCCTTGGGTTAGCTGGTCTGTTTCATGAATCGTGCTGAAGTTACCGTTGGCTCCAAATGAGATCGCCGCAGGCTGCGCCAGAAAGTGCTGTCCGGCTTCAGCAAAGCCCGCTTTCTTTTTCTGGTCACTTTGAGTGGCTTGACCCATATCCGAGTAAATCACGATGGATTCATCACCGCGGTTTACTACCCAGAGCTGGCCGGGGACATTGGGGTGAAATTCGAGGTCACGCGGGACATTGAGTCCGTCTGCGCTGGTACCGACGACCGTGAGCTGAACTGCAGTCGTCGTGTTTTTACCATCGCCAAGCACGGGTAGATAAGTCTTTTCTTTGCAACGAAAGTCATCATCGGCAGAAGCATTGAGCCATTCGTATCCATCGATACAAGCGGCGTTGCCGCTCTCGTTGACTTCGCAAAAGTTACCTTCGTTACAAGCGTTCGGGCCATCGCCACAACCAGGGAGGGCCAAAAGAGCGAGAAGAATCAATCCAAGTATATTTTTCATAATAGACGAGCTTTCTTTAAATCCGGGGCAAGGTCATCTTGGGCAACACGTAGCCCTTAGCAGCAAATTGGTGAGTGGGTAAGTCCTTAATTTTAAATAAAAAAGATGACCCCTCTACTTATAAATGAACCTTTCGATTGCGAACTTTCCATTCCTTGGGTAGCTTCCCGTCGACTGAGCCCAAGTTAAGAGGAGAATTTCATGAAACGAACCCAGAGTTTCTGCATAGTTAGCTCTATTCTAATCGCAGGATGTAGCATGCACGGCACGAATACCGAGACCCCAACAACCCCTGAACCAATCGCTCAGGTGGCACCTACCGATGATCCGTATCTCTGGCTTGAAGAAGTTGAAGGTGCAAAAGCACTGAGCTGGGTCGAGGAGCAAAATAAGGAAAGCCTAGCTTTGTTTGAAAGCGATACGCGCTATGGCGACTTTCTCGGTGCCGCTGAAACCATCCTAAATGCCACCGACCGAATTCCTTACGGTACTGTTCGTAACGGTCAGGTTTATAACTTTTGGCAAGACAAGAAAAATGTTCGTGGCTTGTGGCGCCGAACAACTCTCGCATCCTACCGAACGGACAACGTTCGATGGGAAACAGTTTTAGACTTTGATGCGTTGGCCAAGGCTGAAAATGAGAACTGGGTTTACAAAGGTGTGGATTGCCTAGCACCGGAGTTCAATCTTTGTATGGTTCGGCTCTCTCGCGGCGGTAAGGATGCCAGTGTGTACCGTGAGTTTGATATTGCGAGAAAGACATTCGTCAAGGAAGGCTTCGAACTCCCGGAAGCTAAGTCGAGTGTCACTTGGATTGACCGAGATACATTGATGGTAAGTACAGACTGGGGTGAGGACACGCTCACGGAGTCAGGCTATCCTCGTATTGTAAAGACATGGAAGCGCGGCACAGATCTTAAAACAGCGGCCACCCTTTTAGCTGGAGAGAAAAAAGATATTGGTGTTTGGCCAAACGTCATGCACTTGCCTGGCGAAACTTTGCAAATGGTGATTCGCTCACTCACTTTCTTTACCGCTGAGTATTTCCTAAGAGATGCAGCAGGCAAGCTTACAAAGCTTCCACTTCAAGAATCAGCGGAAGTTCGTGGCTACTATGCCGGTCGTATTCTCGTAAGCCTACGTGAAGCGTGGACCCATGATGGTAAGACCTACCCGCAGGCAGCTCTGCTCGCCTTCTCAGCCGAAGATTTTGCGAAATCGGGGAAGGTAGAAGCTCTTGAGACCATCTATGTGCCAGACAATCGCACAAGCATCGAAGGCGTACGCGAATCCAAAACCGGGCTCTACGTTACATTGCTGCAAAATGTGAAAGGTTTGGTTCTGCGGTTTAGCGTAAGCGAGCAAGGTGAGTGGACTTCCGTCCCTGTTGACCTTCCTAAAACTGGGTCGATCTCAATCTCTTCAGCGAACCCTTACGATGAAACCGTGTTCTTCAACTATGAAGATCACATCACGCCGGATCGCCTTTTTGAGTACGCACCGAAAGCGAATACTTTAAGTGTCCTTAAAACTTTGCCAGACCGATTTGATTCAGCTGGGCTTGCAGTTGATCAATTTGAAGTTAAAAGCAAAGACGGTGAGAGTGTCCCGTACTTCTTGATTCGTAAAAAGGACACTGTGCTGAATGGAAAAACTCCGACCGTTCTTTATGGATATGGCGGTTTTGAGATATCACTGACACCTTGGTACTCCGCTATTTCTGGAAAGCTCTGGCTTGAGCGCGGCGGTGCTTATGCCATTGCTAATATCCGCGGTGGTGGTGAGTTTGGTCCACGTTGGCATAAAGCGGCACTGAAAAAGAACCGTCAGCGTGCTTACGATGACTTCATTGCTGTTGCCTCTGATTTGATTGAGCGCAAGGTCACTTCATCACCTCACTTGGGTATTATGGGTGGCAGTAACGGCGGCTTGCTCGTCGGCGCTGCATTTACCCAGCGGCCGGATCTATTTGGCGCGGTTGTTTGCCAGGTGCCGCTGCTGGATATGTATCGCTACACCAAGCTTTTAGCCGGTGCGAGTTGGGCGGCTGAATACGGTGACCCCGAAGACCCAGAAATGTGGGAAGCTATCTCTAAATATTCACCGTACCAAAACGTCTTTAAAGACCGCACGTATCCGGACCCATTTTTCCTAACGTCCACCAAAGACGACCGTGTTCATCCCGCACACGCACGTAAGATGGTTGCTCGAATGAAGGAGCAGGGGCATGGCGTTTTCTATTATGAGAATACTGAAGGTGGTCATGCGGCCGCCGCGAATCAGCGCCAGCGCGCTCAGCGGTATGCACTTGAATACGTTTATTTAAGCCGCCAGCTCGGACTCAATTAAAGTGTTTTAGATCTAGAGGGTCCCGGGGATGAACCGGGACCTTTCTAGCACCCGGTTCCTGCTCTTCTGGCAGCTTTCGTTTGCCAAGCCTCTGTTTCAGGCTCGACTAAGCTCAAGTAAGGCACCTTCACGGGGACAATTGAGCCTGAAGGGTAACCAGTGCCCAAGCCCGGCCGAAGTGTAGAGATGGCTCGTGTCCTTTTGGTAATGGCCCAGCAGGTAGCTCTTTGGCATGAACGGTTCGAAAATTGAACGGCCCCCAATGGCCATTTGAGCGCCGTGGGTATGCCCGGAGAGCGTGAGGCTCACGCCTTGCTCAGCGGCGATATCGAAGCCCTTGGGCCGATGACAAAGAAGAATGGATGTTGCTATATCCTGTGGTTTTTCCTGCAGAGCATTCCGAATGGTTTTATTATAAAAAGAGTTTCGATTCTTGAAGAGACGTGCCGGATCGTCTGCGCCCGCGAGCCAGAAGCGAGCGCCGCCGCGTTCAACCGTTGTTCCATTGTCGCATAAAAAGTGAATGCCTTGTTCCTGGTAGATTCTCTCTGCGGTTTTACGGCCTCGGTAAATTTCATGGTTGCCAATGCAGGCGTAAATCCCCAGAGGCGGAGCGAGGACTTTTAAATGCTCAAGGGCTGGGCCGAGCTTGGAATAGTCGTCGGCGATATCGCCGGTGAGCACCACAAGATCTGGATTGTACTTTTGAGCGCTCTTCGCAATTTTTTCGAATTGGTCAGCATCAATATGAAGACCCAGGTGAACATCCGTGAGCTGAAGTATTTTAAGCCCTTCGAGACCTGAAGGAAGATTATCGATAGGGATTGTAACGGGTCGCACGATGGGATCATTCATGGCGGCTTGAACTCCTACGGGGCTGAGCAACGCAGAGGCTACTGGGATTGCCTTCGCTGAGTTTAAAATAAGTTTCCGCTTAGCCTCATCTATAGGAGGTTCTTGTTGGGAGCGTTTGTTGTAAAATGCAATCAGAGGTCCCCAGAAGATAGCCGTAAGCATCGTTCCGAAACCGGCGAGCACGATGGTGTTGGCCAGCGTGACAACCCAGCGTGCTTCACTTGGAGCGCTTAAACGCAGATAGAAGTATAGCCCGGTGCATGTAAGGACCACCCCGTAGGCCCCCAGAACCACTCGGCTTAACCAGCGCCGCCAGAGTTCGGGGAATCCAAAACGAAGGCAAAGTGCGGGGGCTGCAAAGATGGCGAAAGCTACTAAACAAAATAAGACAATACGCATTGCCCCTAGAATGGGGACAACTTTGCACAACTGCAAGGGCGGTTATTAAGATTTATCGAGGGCCCGCGGGCTTACGCAACTGCTGTTTTAAGCTTTGCTGGAACTTCAGGAAGCTCACCAAAGAATTGATCTGGGTCTTCGAGAGCTTCCCGGAAGGTAGTCATTCCGTAGTTTGAAGAAAGGCCGTCATCGATACGCTCGTCGTAGCTCCAGCGGATGTGCATGATATTTTCTGCAACGACCACGCCGTCTCGAACCATGGGGCGTTCTTCGATTCTACCGACCATTAAAAACAGCGGGCAATTGCCATATTCGTAGAGGTGGTGGAAGGCTGGGCGCATACCGAGGCTGCCCAGGTTTGCGATGAACATGCTGGTGTAGAAACCGTCTTGCTCCATGAACATTTTGGGCAGGATATTGTTGTAATCTAACCAGTTCACGGTTGAGACCACACCGCTCATCAGACGGCGCGGTAGTAAGCTTAAGATATCAAGCTCTTGGTCCACGGATGTTTTACGTCCTGAACGTTCAATGTGGATATGGCTGTTGATACGCTCAACGAGATCCTGGAAAGATTCTTCTGGCTCGTCCATGCGCATCTTCACGGCACTGAGCTTAGCTTTCTTATTAAGCTTCTTACGCTTCATGCTGAACGTTACGTCGACATTTTTACGTCGGTAGAGCCGGCTGCCTGAGATGAACTGATTCATCGTCGGATTCTGGTGAAGCGTATTACTGGCCGCGGCAACAAGCAGGTGTGTGATATTCACGTCGGTTCCGAATGCTGCCCGAGCTCGCTCAATATAGTCGAGCATCTTATCGGAGCGGATGTAATCGTCGTAATAACAAACAGACTCATTACGCCCTGGCATGATGTAAGGCATCAGCTTGCGGTAGGGGTGTGTGCCTTTGACGAGGTCACCATCGGTGCGACGTTGTGGAATCTCAAGAGTTGTCTGAATGAATTTTTTAACGCCGCTCAACTTGCTCATGGTGCTCTCCGAAAGGGCTAGGTGCGAGAATGCGCCTTGCTGCTACTACACAAGTTTCGTTCTCACCAGTCACAAAATGTGAAGCCTTGTATTTTTAATCTGAAAGCTGAGGTTGGTATGCTTCAGGCGGTCCAATGGCCATGGATGAAGCGTTTTAAGCCCCTCAGCGAGGGATAAATGGGTCATCTTAGGTCCTCAAATCACTATCAAACCCTAAACGGGTGGCTACGAAGCTAGGCAAAAGGCGGGCTGAGCGAGGATTGGTTCTTACAATGATGCTTGGTCGGCCGAAAGGATCGCAGGCATCAACCAATGGAACCGCGATGACCCACTTCAGGCGGCAGCTTTGCGTAAACGTGCGTAGATTTGGCTAGCCGTGGCGAATCTCTCCATGTAGAAGTGGCCCGAGCAGTTAGCGAAGGAGATGCAAGCCATGTCAGCATTCGAAGATATTGATGGATTTATCCTCACAGACACCATGCGAGAATCTTTCAAGAACGATGGTATCGACAGGCCCAGCCCAGTGCAGCTTGAGTCTATTCCTGCGATTTTGCAAGGCCGGCATGCAGTTTTGCAGTCGGGTACAGGGACCGGTAAAACTTTGGCTTATCTGCTTCCGCTTCTCCAGCGTTTAGAAGATCCGGCGACCGGCCGAGTTGTGGTCATGACGCCCGCCACTGAACTGGCGATGCAGATCGCGAGAACCGCAGCGGAGTATAAGGTTGAAGCGTTGATGGTCGGAACGGCCACGTCGAGTGCCGGTCACGGCCGGCAGAAGTCGCGTATCACCAAGAGCACGCGTTTGATTATTGGAACTCCCGGCAGAATATTGGAACTTTACGCCGCACGTAAGATGAAAGGCGTCCACACGATGGTTCTCGATGAGCCAGATCCTATTCTCAATTCGAACCATGGTGATTTTTTGCGCGAGATTCTGTCTCGCCCTGAACCGAAGGTTCAATTGATTATGGCAGCGGCAACGTTTGGACCGGCGTCTAAGGCTTTGGTTAAAAAGCGTATGGGAGACGACCATGTGCATATTGAGCCAAAGGACAACCCGCTGCATTCAATGATTGCTCATCACTTTATCAGCCCAAGTGGCAACATGGGTAAAGATGTATGTTTGGCGCGGTTTATTGAAGAAAACAAATGCAAAAAAGCCATCGTATTTGTAAATCAGCCAGATTCGCTCCGTCACCTTTTTCGGTACCTCAATGAGCACAACTTGAAGACGGTGACCCTAAGTAAAGACCGCTCGAAAAACGATAGACAAAATGCTGTGAAAGATATGGCAATGGGCAAAGCCCGTGTTTTAGTCACAACGGATGCGGCAGCACGCGGTTTAGATTTCCCAGATGTTCCCTGGGTGTTTCATTACGACTTACCATCGTCACCAGAAGCTTATGTACACCGTGCGGGCCGGACAGGTCGTGCGGGTAAAACGGGACATTCCATCTCTTTGCTTACAGATAACACCCGTGCAAAATTAAAAATGTTTGCGAAGATTTTAGAGATAGAGTGCACGCCGTTTCAGCGCCACTCGTGACGTTGCCTATTTTGGTTCTAAGCTCTTCAGGCTAAATGACAGGGGTTTAGATTCGCGATGCCGTTTCTTTTAAGGATCTTCACGGCAAGGCATTGAAGCCAGGTAGGTCAATGTAACCCTGTGGCTTTATCCCCGCGTATCGAGATACCCTGAGCGTGGGAGAAGAACGAAAGATGAGAAGGATTTTATTGAGTCTTGGGGATGTTTCACCAACGCGTTCGTTGGCGGGGCGATTCAATGAGCTGATTACTGCAAACTTCTGTGTAACCGCGTTGGTCGTGACTTTTTTTCCAGGGATTCTTGAGTGGATGGGGGTCGACTTTAGTAGGGGCGGCGTCTTAAGTATTCAGCTTCTATTTATCTATTTCTCTTCACTTACGTTTTTGGGATTTTTTCTTTCGCGTCTAGATATCGAAATTCAAACCATGGCGACTTTTTTACATCGTGGTTTTGATTTTCTCTTTTTTACCTATTTTTATCTGATGGGTGAGTTCCAACTTCTTTTTGTTGCCTACGTGATGATGATGGGACCGACAACGGCTTTTGTCGCTTTTGTGCTTTGGCGAAAAGAGCGCACTTACGACACTTATTGGAAGGCTTTGATTCAGCGCGTGAACGTGCCAACGGCGAGCCTGAAGATGGTGACGGCGCAGGGTTATGCTTTGGCTCTTATCGGCTTGGTGCTCATGTTTTGCCCGCAATGGAGCATGGACGGGCTGGGCATGGGTTTGGTAACAGAACCTTACCAATTTGGATTTTTTAGATTCTACGGCCTGATGATGTTCTTTTTAGGCTTTACCTATTTCTTTAACGGATTTCATGCCATCGCTGGTTTTACGAACCTGGTGATTGTTCAACAATTGTATTTTTTAACCGGTTTCATTGTGCTCTCGGCGGTGGTCGAGATTCCACAAAGATTGTTCATGCTGAATATTGGTTTGATGCTTGCCGGCTTGTTGCTCAATCTGATGATGCTCAGCCGGGAAGAGCCTCAGAATGTGCAGGCTTCTTGAACCTCTAAATCATCGAATCGGTGATAATTGGTGTAATAGCCCGTGGTGCCAGTAAAGCCGATAAACCCGCCCTTAAAGCTTAGGCCTGGTACAGTCCCATCGATAACAATCGACTCATCCATGAGTACGGTGACAGCTTCGCCAACAACCCGAACTTCCATTTGATGCCAGTAGTTGTCTTCAAGATCTGGAACATCGGCGATAAGGTGATGAACACTTGGGTCGCCGTTTAAGGTCACGGCTATGTGGTCTTCTTCTGTGGGATCGGTGTGGAGCTGACTGGTGCCGTTGTTAACATTGCGCCAAGTATCAAACTCGATGTGAAACGCTTGCACGTTGGTATTGCCATAGGGTCCAGATACGCCGTACCCGAGACCGCCGCCGGTGTAGGCGTTGTTAAGAAGTGTCACAAGTTCGTCGGTTGTACCCAGTTGGAAAACGCTCATCGCAAAGCCGTCGGCACCGTTACTGTTGCAGGCTGTATCGGGTGTGGAGCATTGTCCTGTGGAGATTTTAAAACGAAGCACAACATTGCCGGGCGTGATGCTTCGACCCGTATTAAAAATAGCTCCATTGGTATCTTGATAATTGTTGGTGAGCTCCATCCAGCCGCGGTCGTCTCGATAGGTACGTGATGGATTTCCTACAATGAGCCACTCGTCGGGATTAAGAGCTTGGTCAAAGTTTTCAGCTTCAGTCCATCCACAAACGCCTATTTCAATTGAGCTGCTTTCAGACTGACCTGCAGCATTTTCAACCCGTAGGGTTAGAAGATGATAACCCGTTGTAAGAGCATCTGAGTCAAAGCTGGTGGTTCCATCGGCAGCAAGAGGTCCCTCAAAAAGAATGCCGTCGCGGTCAGAAATCCAGCGGGCCGTGAGCTCACCCACGAGTTCAGGAGCGGCTGTGGTATCGCCTCGAAAGCTGATCAATTCGCCGAGCTCTGTGGCAGTCTCGGCCAGCGGTGCAATGATATTTACTGCCCATGTGATTGGCTCTGGAGTATCGGATTCTGTGGATGAGGGGTCTGTGCTGTCGGTTGCATCGCTTGGACTTGCGGGGTCGGCGGCCTCGGCTGAGTCCGAGTCATCACTTGGATTCGTAGGATCAGAAACTTCGGCATCCGACGGATCGCTGGTTGTAGATGGGTCTTCAAGAGCGCCTGGGCCCGTACTGCCGCCACTCTCGGCGCAGGCACTTAGGCCAAACAAGAGGCAAAATAGAAGAGATTGAGTTCGCATTGTAGGTAAAGTCATTGATGATCCCATGTAGTTTGAACTCTGCCCTATCCAAAAATCCTCATGGGGTCACTCTGATTTTGGAATATATACCAACCGATAAGTTGGTTTAGGACTTGTGGTTTAGGAATGGATGCCTATTTTGAAGCAAACCCTTAGCGAGGATACCTCCCATGGAACGAGCGTTACTAGATAATCATTCAGAACGAGCCAAAGAGTGGATGGCTGGCTACCATGTGTCGACGGTGAATGAAGTACGCCAATCAGTAGAGCAAGATCCCATTGTTGTCGTTGGTATGGCCCACAATCCCGCGGTCAAAAAAGCGCGCCAAGCACTTGAGACGGCAGGCTTTGAGTTTAAATACCTTGAGTACGGGAATTACTTTTCCATGTGGCGACCGCGTTTAGCGATTAAGCTCTGGAGCGGCTGGCCCACTTACCCACAAGTGTTTGTAAAAGGTCAGCTCATCGGCGGAGGCAACGAGCTTAGAGCCATGCTCGAGGACGGAACGTTTGCGAAGTTACTCGCCTAAGATTGAGGCGACCGCCTAGATATAAAAGAGAATCAAGAATGCGCAAAGTAGAAGCGCTGCCCAGAGGGCAGAAGCACCAGACTCTGCGCCTGCTTGCGAAGACTTACCATCGAGTCCCCACATCGCCATCATCTTATTGCCCGTACCATCAAAACGAGCCTTGATCGGAGCCAATGCTGCGTTGGCTATGTCTTTCATCAACGACACACTGGATTGGATAAAGCTTGGAGCCACTTTGCGATAGAACCAATCAAAGTCGAGGTTGATAGACTTCACCTCCGCTGGATATGCACCGAACTTCAGTAAGAGCGCAAAAGCGAGTGCTGCAAACAACAAGAGTTCAAGTTGAGTCACCACGTGGGTGACGTCGTAGGCGTTGTAATCGGTTGCGTAGGGTAAGAGGTCGTAGAGCGCTCTTGGGTACACGCCGATGCCAATGCAAAGCGCAGACGCAATCCCCATGGCTGCCAGCATATTCCACGGTGCTTCCTTGGGACGCTTACCGGAATCGTGGGCGAAGAATGCGAAAAACGGAATCTTGATACCCGAGTGCTCCATGACACCTGCACTGGCAAAGAGCAGTACAAAGGTCACCAAGACCATACCCTCATGGCCGGCAGCAGAAGTGATTAAGCTTTTGGCTGAAAACCCGCTGAGAAAAGGGAAGGCCGAAATCGACATGGCACCAATGATACAAAATACGGTGGTCCATGGCATGGTTCGGTGCAAACCGCCAAGCTCTGAGGCTTTGGTCGTACCGACTCGGTAGAGGACTGCTCCCATCGCCATAAAGAGAAGTCCTTTATAGATGATGTGTGCAAATGCGTGAGCACAGGCGCCATTGACGGCAAGCTCGGTACCGATACCGATGGCCACGACCATAAATCCCAGTTGGTTGTTGAGTGAGTAAGCGAGTACTTTTCGCAAATCATTTTCAATGACCGCAAAAAAGATGGGGAATGCAGTCATCACACAGCCAATTGGGATCAACAATTCGTTGCCAGCAAAGCCTCGTGCGAGAGCATAGATAGCAAGCTTCGTGGTGAACGCGCTTAGGTAAACTGTGCCAGAGTAGGTTGCCTTGGGGTAAGCGTCTTGTAGCCAGTTGTGCAAGCACGGAAAGGCTGCCTTGATGCCAACGCCTACGAAAATCCACCAAGCACCTTGAGTCATGCTTCCGTCGGCTTGCATAAAGTGTTCGAAAGCGATGCTTCCGGTCTCTTGGTAATGCAAAAGTGTACCGGCCAGTAAGATCACACCAGAGCCGACTTGAATGACAAGGTAACGTACCCCGGTTCGGGTGGCTGATTCGGTGCGAGCTGCCCAGATTAAAAACACCGACGTAATGGCCGTGAGTTCCCAGAAGATAAAGAGGGAAATAAGGTCACCACAAAATGCTGCAGCAATGGCTGCGCCGGCGTAGACCATGCCCGAGAGGTGTTGAATGGGGTCATCGACTTTGAGAGCAAAAAGACCCGAGAGAAAAGCAGCGATATGAAAGATGTAACCAAAGATAAGGCTCAAGCGATCAACACGAACAGGCTGCAGTGCATAGCCCATGAAAGTCGTATCGAAGACAAAGCCGTCTTGGAAATTCGTGAGTAGGTGAATGCCGCTAAGAATCGGTAGAATCAGAGCGTACCACGCTTGGTATTTGCGTGGGATAAGCGGCACCAAAAGTGCGCCGAGCATCATCAAAGAGCCTGGAGGTAAATGCTGCAAATTCATCAGTGGTGCTCCTCCGCTTGAGGGTCTGCTATGTATTCACTGAGGTGATCTGGTTCGTAATAATCTTCGTCGCGCATCAAGTAGTTGCGAAGCTGCTTGCCCGTGAGCACCACAAACATGAATGCGACCAAGCCGTAAAAAGCATGGAAGCCAATCATTGTTTCGAATGCGAAGTAGCCGTGCTTGGCATGCAAAAAGTAATGATAGAGCAAATCGAAAAGAACCGTACCGGCGCATAGAACCAGAAGCCCCCAAAAGATCTTGTTGGCATTGGCAGGCCTAGCAATCCACCAGCCTTCATTTCCATCGTGGTTATGATTGTGTTCACTCATTTTGCCACTCCCTGAAAGATGGGTGCCAGCAGCTCTTGAATAGGCTCTGGGAAGATAAAGAGTAGGATACAACCCACCGCTGTCATGCAGAGCGGGACCACACACATCAATGGTGCTTCCCCGCCGCCGCCATGGTCGTCGTGTCCATGGTCGTCGTGACCGTGATGGTCTCCGTGCCCGCCGTGAGCAGGAGCGGGTCTAAAATAAGCGCGCCCAACAACCGGCATGAGGTAGCCGATGCTTAACAATGAAGAGATGAGCAAGGTGATAAGATAAAAGGTTTGTCCCGTCTCCAGAGCCCCGAGACCCAGAAACCATTTACCCCAAACGCCGCCCAGTGGAGGCAGCCCGATGATACTGAAGGAGGCAATGGTAAATGCCCCTAAAGTCCATGGCATTCGTTTGGCCAATCCATCCATGTCGGAGATGTTCTTCAAGTGCGCCCCAACAAAGATTGCACCGGCGCAGAAAAAGAGTGTGATTTTACCCATGGCGTGCATCACGATGTGCATGGACCCGCCCATGGCGCCCGCTGCATTGGCCATCGCCGCACCCAGCACGATGTAGGAAAGCTGAGAGATGGTTGAGTAGGCAAGCCGTGCTTTCAGGTTGTCTTTGGTCAAGGCTACACAAGAGGTAAAGAGAATGGTGGTGGCGGCAACGGCCATCAGCCATTCGCTGGCACCAGTCTCCGCGAGTAAATCTATTCCAAAGATGTAGACCACCACTTTCATGATGGTGAATACACCTGCTTTTACGACCGCAACGGCGTGAAGCAGCGCGCTGACGGGTGTGGGTGCAACCATCGCGTTTGGAAGCCACTTGTGAAAGGGCAAGAGGGCAGCTTTACCGGTACCGAAGGCAAAGAGTGCCAGCAAGATTGCCAAGGTGGTGTTATCAACTTTACCGCGCAGAATACCGCCTTGAACAAAGTCCATGCTGCCTGTGAAGTACCAAACCCCGATGACACCCGCGAGAAGCAAGCAAACGGATGTGCTCACTAAAATACCCATGTAGATTCGGCCCGCGCGTTTTGCGGCATCATCTTGATAATGGGTAACCAGAGGATAGGTGGAGAATGTTAAACACTCGTAGAAAGCAAAGAGTGTGAGTAGGTTCGACGAGAAAGCGACGCCGATGGCAAAACCAATGGCACTGGCAAAACAAGTAAAGAACCGTGTTTGGTTTTGCTCGTCGTGGCCACGCATATAACCGAAGGCGTAAACTGAAGTGACAATCCAAAGTCCCGAAGCAACCAGGCCAAAAAGCATGCCCAGTGGTTCAACTTTGAAGGAGAGAGAAGCACCTGGAAAGATATCCGCGATGAAAAACTCTGGCCGTCCACCCGCTGTAACCTCTGGATAGATCTGACACACAAAGTAAAAGGTGACGATGGCCATTAGCGTATGGAAACCATCTCTTATGTTGTCACTTGCTACCCGCCCAAGAATATTAATCGCGACCGCGGCAAAAAGCGGAAGCAGGACCGGAATCAAAACACTGATGTCACCACTCATTTGACGCCTCCTGCAGTGAGAAGAAGATCGGCCGCTTCACGGGCTGATGAGAGCATAGGGTCGGTGAAAATACCGAAGTAAAAAGATGCACCGATGAGCAAATAGGTTGGAACCAAAAGTCCCCAAGGTGCGTCTTTGCATTCAGCGCCTTCCGGCGGCTCTTGGAAGTAAGCGGCTTCTACCACTTTCCAAATGTAGAGAACTGCGAGAAGTGAGGCCAATAGAATCAGTGGAACGACCCACCACATACCGGCTTTGAGTGCTCCGAGCGCAAGGTACCACTTACTGACGAAACCTGCCGTGAGTGGAACACCAATCATACTGAGTCCGCCGAGAACGAAAGCAAAGGCGGTGAGCGGCATGCGCTTACCAAGCCCTTTCATATCGTCGATGGTCACCTGCCAGCCAGAATCCTTGGAGCTTATTTGATAAGCGACGCAGCCCAGAACTAGAAAGAGCCCGCCTTTCATCAATGCGTGGTTAAAGAGGTGGATGATGCCGCCCGTGAGGCCATCTTGGTTGCCAAAACTTAGGCCCAAAACCATGTAGCCGATTTGCGCGACACTGGAATAAGCGAGTAGGCGTTTGATGTTTAGCTGCCCGATGGCTTTGATGGATCCAACAAAGATGGCAAGCATGGCCATGGGAAAAAAGGCTGCTTCCATACGAACTGTTTGCTCAAACAGGGCCGCTCCGAAGAGAACAAAGACTGCTCGAACCAAAACGTAATAAGATACCTTGGTGGCGGTTGCGGAGAGAAAGCTTGAAACCACGCTTGGTGCGTAGGTGTAGCAATCTGGGAGCCACATATGAAGTGGAAAGAGTGCCAGCTTAATTGCCGAGCCAATGGCGATGAACGCAAAGCCCGCTCGAATCATGGTCGTATCTGCAACCGGTGGAATAAGCTTCACAAGCTCAGCCATATTCAAAGTGCCGGTAGCCATAAGCAAAAAGCCCAGCCCCATCAAAATGAATGTTCCACCGATTGTACCCATCACAAGGTAGCGAAAAGCGGCGAGGGGAGCTTTGGGCGATGAACCCATTCCAATGAGTGCGTAGGCAGAAAGGGATGAAATCTCAAGAAATACAAAAACGTTGAATGCGTCACCGGTGATGCAGATACCCATTAAACCTGTGAAACAAAGCAGTAGGGCTGCGTAGAAAAGGTGATGCTTATCTTCGGAGATTTCTTTCTGAACACTTTGACGTGCAAAAAGCATCACGACAAATGTGATGGCTGAAAGCAGCACCAGCATAAATGCATTCACCACATCGATTTTGTAAGTGATACCCACATGCTGTGGCCAACCACCGAGATAGTAATCGATAGCTCCTTGGGTGCGCACGTGGTCTAAGATGCTGATAGATGCAAGTAGGGTAAAGACGGATACCGCTGTCGATGCAAACCACGCAAAAAGCCTATGGCGCAGTAGAACGATAATCGGTCCTGCTACCATTGGAACAATGATTTGAAGAGCGGGAAGCTGGGTTTGGATACTACTCACGACGCCACCTCTTTTTCATTGATGATATCTTCTTCTATGGTTCCGTAATCTTCGTTGATTCGAACCACCAACGAGAGCGCCAGGGCGGTGGTTGCAACACCAACAACAATGGCTGTCAGCATCAGAACGTGAGGCAAGGGGTTTGAATAGGCCCATTCTGAGCCTTTGGCGATGATGGGAGCAGTGCCTCCGTCAACGCGGCCCATACAGACGTAGAACAAGATGACCCCGGCTTGGAATAAGTTTAGCCCAATCACAGTTTTCACCATGTTGGCACGGGAGAGAACCAGGTAGAGTCCAGTCATCATTAAAATGACCACCAACCAATAGTTGTAGACGCCTTGTCCAGAGTTGGTGCCACTGACACCGCTTGTGGAGGCTGCGAACATGGCCGCCTTTGCAAGGGTAATCATCATTTTCTACCTCGCAGTGCAAACTTGTAAAAGATGGCGAGCATCGCAGCAAAAACTGTGATGCCAACGCCTGCTTCGACGAGAATAATGCCGTAGTGTTGTCCGTGAACGGGGTCGTGAGCCAGTACATTGTATTCGAGAAAACTGCCGCCTTTGGCCATGCAGAGAATTCCGGTGGCGGCGTAAATGATGACGCCGAGGGCAACGAGAATTTCAATCACGCGGCTTGGCGCAGCTTCTCGTGTGTTGCTTAAAGACCGAACCAAGCCATGCAGAATAAATGCTGCCGCAAACATAACCCCTGCCTGGAATCCGCCTCCGGGACCAAAGTCTCCGTGAAACTGAACATAGAGGGCAAAGAGTAGGATGTAAGGAATAAGCATCTTCGCGCCAACCAATGTGACGGAATCGCTTTTAACTGCGTGAAGAACGTTCTTACGAGGAATGGCACGCCCGAGAAGAAGCATGACAGCAACCGCTGCGGTAAAAACAACCGTGGTTTCGCCTAGGGTATCGTATCCCCGGTAACTGGCGAGAACTGTGGTGACCAAGTTGATAATCTCGGCATCTTTATAACCCTGATTTAAGTAGTATTGAACTGTGTCGCCCATGTGAACCGGTGCGTTGGCGGCTCCAAAAAGAGGCATATCACCTGTGGCGTAGATTAAGGCGGCGCCGGTGCATAAGCACACAATGAGCGGCATGACTTTAAACTGAACGGCTTCAGCCTCTTTATCGTGGGTTAGGTTGAGAACAATGAGCATCAATACGGTTGAGATACCGGCGCCCACTGCAGCTTCCGTAAATGCAACGTCCACGGCATCCATGATGACGTAGAGACTGGCACATAAGAGGCTAAAAATACCGGAGAGCATCACGGCTGCGAATAGGTCCCGGGTATAAGCGATAAAGATGGCAACAATGACCAAGAGGCCAAAGAGTACCAGTGTGACAGCTTCTGTCATCGGTTTGCCTCCTCTTCTTTTCTAAGGGCTTCATCTTCTTGGGCTTCTGTGTAGATGGTCACGCCTTCAAATTCAGGTGCGTCCGGTCCGCCGAGGCCTTTTTCATAGGCCGCTTTGGCCAGCGCGTGTCCGGCAATGGGACTTGTGACGAGAAGCAGAGCGGCGATTGAAACGAGTTTGATGATGATCAAGGCTCGGTATTTGATGTCAGCATCTATCCAGGTGGGAAGATCCATACCGCCGGTGTAGATGATCATACCGATGATACACAGACTGGCACCCATGGTGTCGGCGAGCCCGCCGGCGTGGGTGCGTTCGAAAAAGGCAGGTAGCCGAACCAGTCCCAATGCGCCAATCATGCAGCATAAGGTGCCACTGAGCACAAAAACTCCAGTTATAATCTCTAAAGTGCTCATGATTCAGACACCTCATCCGCGGGAACGTGGGTAAAGTCCCGGTACTTAAGAACCGCAATCACTGTAATAAAGTTCATCAGGGCGTAAACCAGGGCGATGTCGAGAAATTCAGGACGACCCGCCATGAAACCAAGGACGGCTATGAGTAGTACCGTTTTGGTACCAAACATATTCACCGCCAGGATACGATCGAAAACGGTGGGTCCCTTAAAGGCTCGAACGAGTGCCAAAGCCATGGTGATGAGAACACCTATACAAGCAGCTTCAAAAATCATCACCCCTCCAATCCACATACGCGCGTACCCATTTCACCGCCCATATCGCCGGCCAGTGAATCTGCGCCTTCTTGAGACAGTGCATGCACGAGAATTTTATCATCACCCACTTCGACGCTCACAGTCCCCGGTGTAAGGGTGATCGAGTTTGCGAAAATAACGCGGCCTAATCTTGTTTTTTGTTTTGCCGATACGAGAGTCCAGGTCGGGCTGATCGCTTTTTCAATATTTGGCGAAAGAATACGTTTAATAACGTCTATATTGGCCACAACGATTTCTTTAATAAGCCATGGAGCGTAGCCCAAAAGTTTTGGATTAACGGGCTGTCCTTCACTGTCGATTGCACCGAGGCGGTTACTAACCCAGACGGTAATAATCAGTGAAAGTACACCAAAGCCTAGAATCATGCCGTTATCGTAGATTCCGGACCAGCCGAGCCAAATCAGTGTGAGAACAATAATCAGTCCGGTCATGTGACCGGCAGAAGCTTTCGATGTTTCGTTCATAGAGCTCCCCTATGCTTTTGGGCGCAAGAATTCTGGTCTGTTTTTAACACAGGGTACGGTGCGCACCAAAAAGTCGGTCATTCTTTGGGTATCAAAATAAGGGGCGAGGGAGAGAAGAGAAATTGGCCCCGGAGAGGGGCCAATGAATTATTGAATTTCGCTGAAGTCGCTGAACGAAATTTCGTATTCTGTTCCGTCTGCACTAAGAGCAAGGCTCCACTTTGCGGGATAAAGCGTTGTCTTACCGTATAGAGCAGGTCTTGGAACATCGCCGCTAAGCTCAGTGCCAGCTGCGAGGACGGATTGTGCGATCATAGGTTCGATGAAAGTCATTTCGCCGTTGTGGTAACCTAGAATGAAGTGCTCGGTGAAGGCTGTGGTGGAATCTGGGGCTAACTCTGGCGAAGTTGGGTTGATAGCATGTACGCCCATAGCAGGAACACAGGTGCCTGTAGGATCGATGGCTGTATCAGGAATGATATACGGCGCAGGCATACGTGCCTCTTCTGGCATCGGTTCATCAACGCAGTCAACCGCTAGGATTTCGTCGCTGGTGACCGTGTAAAAGTGAAAGTCGAAGTGAGGCACTAAGAATGGGCCGGGCGTGTGACCTTCGTTCATAAAGTCGATTTGGATGTGGTGAAACAAAGTTTGCTCAACAACTTCTGTGGGCAACGAAAGTGGAATCGCAACGCCAATGGTCATGGACTCTGCTTTTTCGCGGTCGATGCTGAAGCCAACTTGGGTAACGGTTCCGGCGTCGTCCATCAATGCCCAAGAGTGAGCGGCCAAACCGCCAACTTCAGTGCTCTCGCCGATGACACGGTCGGTTGAATCACCTGCGCATCCACCGAATACTAGAAGCGAGGCCAGGGTTAAAAGAGTAGATTTGTGCATCATAGTAGACTCCGAAGTATGGGTTAGTGTTGGGGGCAATAGCTCTTGGATTGTCGATTTACCAGAGCGTCATGTCTGATTTGGAAATATTAGTACGGCCGTCTTTTGGGAGTGAGAGAGCAGCCAGAGCGGAGCGGATTAACCGATGGGGTAGGGCTTAGATGATGAGAGCTTACGTCTTTGTCGCCACAAAGGTGCCCGCGGCGGAGGTCCCTGAATAATGATGGTGTGATGGAAGTCTTTGTGGCTGTAGGTGCCACGGCTTGAGCGAAGATGTCCACAATAGGGATCAAGCGCTACAGAAGAACGCGTAGAAAGTGGTGTAAGGCTCGGCTCGGTATCCGGAATGGCCTCACTTGCTTTCTCGGGACCTGGTCGTGCGCTGCTCCAATCCCATCCATCGGGAGCGCGGTCGGGATCACCGGGTGTGGCTTTTTCAATTTCACTCTTATCTAACAATGCGAGCTTCTCCGAAATGACAGGATTGATTTTTCACGGCATTGAGGTTTCGTTCAACCCTGAACCGCCTTGTTTTAGGAGGTTTCAAACACAATGACGCCATCCTTGAGTTCGACGATCTGTTTGTCGCCGTCGTCATCTCGTTCGATGGTAAATTGAGCTTTATTGTCAACATGACCGTAGAGCATGGAGGTATGACCTTCATCGGGTTTACCGAGTAAAAGGTGATTGCTTTGGCTGTCGGTAGGCTGCTTGGCTCCTTTACGCCAGTCCAAGATTCTTACAATCTCCGCATGTTGAAAACCAAGCTCTACGATGACCCGCTGACCTTTGTAGAGAGGAATGTAGTAGTGGTTACTTAAAGTCTGAGGGCGGTAGGGAGCCCGAAGTTTTACTTTTTTAAATAAACCGACTTCGAGGTTGTAAGTATCAACTGCATCTTCGGATTTAGTTAAAGGTTGGTAGGTAAGGTCTTTTTTACCACCTGAGGTGCTGTCGATTTTGGCTTCTAAATGAAGCGGCCAAGCCGGCTTTTGATAGCGCGCTCCGCGTTGAGATTTTGAATTCTTGGGCTCAAGCTCGGTCGTAAGGGAAATTTTGTAGATATTGGCCTCTTGTCCCTCGTCATCTGTAGCGCCTTGGTTGATCGACTCAGCATGAAAGTGGATTTGAAATACTCGGTAAACCGTACCCGTCATCATGAGATTGGATGACCACGCACCTGAGGAGGGTTTGATGAGACAGCCCGGTTGAATATTACAAGTTGGGAGCCGGTCCCAAGTGAGTTGTAGGGTGTGTTCTTTCTCGGTTTCTCGGGCATCTTCGAATTTCTTACGCGCAGTTGCCACGCTGGCGGCCGGTGATGTTAGGACAATGTCTTCGCGAACACCGACGACGCTGGCTGGGTTTTTAATGGGCGCGGAAGAGGTCTTGGGGGCAAAGCTGTTGTGAATTGTTTTCGTGACCCGGCTAACTTCTGGGAAGAGAATTTCAGTATTTCTTAGGTCGCTGGGATCAAGTTCTTGAGCGCTGCCGACGTCTTTCTTTGTGGCACTGAGCTCGTACTTCATCTTCTCAGAATCAAAGTAAATGAAGCCCTGGCGGGTGGCGGCAAACCAGTGGAGGAAGTCGTAAAATGAAGCTTTTCCAAACTCTAAGCCAAGCGCTAGAGAATGAATATGATGCTTGGTGGTGGCAACGTTCCAGGTGGTGCTCATTTTTACCCGGTCATCGGTTTGGGCTGAGATAATATCTTTAAGTGACTTATCCACATAGAGCTCAACCGGGTGGTGGTCTCGCCACAAAACCTGAGCGGGGTCGGCAAAGCGGATAATATACTCCCGTTGTAAAACCGGTTCTCGGTTCACGGCGGGGTAAACTTGTTCAAAGAGCTCTCTGCTGTAAACAAGCCCTTTTAAAACCCATGGGTCAGTGCTGCTGCCAGGACGTTCGAACGTTCGCTTTAACGATAAGGTGGCGTCCATGGGCTCCTCTTTGACAAAGTGAGAAACCAGAGGGTCTTGGTCTGTACTCTTTTTTGAGATCACCCAAAAACGAAGAGCAACATCAAACCCAAATGAATTTTGTTGGATGGTTAGACTCTTAATGTCGCCAGCTTCGATGGTGGTTTTATGGGAGTCGATTTTGAGCTCAAGCGAGATTGTAAGTCCGTTTTGAAATCCGTTGGCTTCTAGGCTGCCGGGTTCATTGCTCATCGTCATCTTCGAGAGCAACACTTAAGGAGCGGTCGAATGGATTAAGTGCCATGGAAATCTGTCTTCCGTCGGCAATAAGCTCGCAGTGGACAATAAGCTTTACTTTTCCATTGTCATCGTAATCATCATCGATTTCAGTGACTCTGACCCGCGGTTCGTAGCGCTTAATACTTTCTTTAAGTTCGGCACTTAGGGTGACGACCATTTCTTCACTGGTTCGGTAACCGGACTCTGTAAGACCAAAGTCGGGAAGAAAATGTCCGCAACTGCGTTTGGTGCTCAGAACTGAGCGCAGGTTTTCGATAATATCCGTGATGAGGTCTGAGGAGAATGATTCGCTTTGGAATTTTCGTTTCAAGAACATCGGGCACTACCTTTTAGATCTTGATAGGTTAATTATGCTACCAGGGCCTTAAGTGCCAGAGGATTATTCAAGGAGTTTGCGACGTGGAATCAACATGTTCAGGATGTCAGGAAATGAACGCCACTGCCGACATGAAAGATGTTGGTTCTCATATGTTTTGCACGCGCTGTTTCGCTAACTTGATGAGCCCTAAACCTCAAGCTGAACCAGAACCAGAACCAGAACCCTTTAGCTTCTCCTTTGAGAGTGAGCAGGTCGGAGCGTTGAAGCGTGAGTCTGAACGCTGCTTCGTATGCCAGGGTGAGTTGCCTGAGAATGGGCATACCAAACTTGGGAGCATTGGTGTTTGCCAAAGCTGCCGGGAAGGACTCACACTGCCTCCTCCAGAGCCACCCGTGGAGAAAAAGCCAGTAGAGCAAGCTCAAGAGGTCGATCCCGGGCCCATGTACACACCCGGATCTGCCTCTTACGAATGTTCGGGGTGCCAGCGAGGGATGCCTGGTCCGGGGAGCTTTCACGAGGTCGATGGAGCCTATTACTGCCCGGATTGCTTCTATGCCGGTAAGGCCCAAGCTAAAGCGGCGAAGCCGGTGGTCTCTCAGGGTGAGTCTTCTTTAGCGGCCGCTGAGCCAACCGAACCGCTTACCCAAACGCCGGGTGCTGGGGAAAAGTGTGATGCCTGTATGCGCCCTTTGGTCCGCCACTATTTCGAAATACTTTCGGGCTTCAGTATTTGCCGGGCCTGCACCTCGAGTAACGAAAACTTGGCTCTCACCATCGCAAGGGTGCGTCATAAACGTCACCTTGAAGCGATAGCGCAAGGCCTCGCATCTGG
>JABJBS010000303.1 GCA_018668695.1 Deltaproteobacteria bacterium | reverse complement strand
GCTCGGTTCAGTACATATTCCGTGGATTCGCACGAAGAAGAACCGGCCTGTTTATCAGTTTCTATCGCAGGTCTCTGGAGACGCCACACCGCCAGAAGGAGACAGCTTCACGTTTGTATACGATGCCGGAAAGTTAAGTGGTCTGGAGCTGGCGCCATCGATTGAAGTGGAAGGTAAAAAGAAGAAGAAGAAGAGTACTCAAGCTCAGGTGGGCACGGAAACAGCGCTTACAAGACGCAGCCGTATTCTGCCGGAAATCATTAGAGACTTTGCCGATGCAGCGCATATTGCCGCAAGAATTCACGATGCAAGCGCCCTAGGTCAGCGCGCCTTGAAGGTTCCCTATGTGGCGCCTCGAGACGAGTTGGAAGAAGAACTCTCAGGCCTTTGGGCTAAGGCTCTGAAGGTTGAGCAAGTCGGTGTCCTGGATAATTTCTTTGAACTCGGTGGTCATTCCCTCTTAGCAGCCCAGCTGGTTTCTCAGGTTCATCAAGACATGGGGCTGGATTTACCGCTGCGTGACTTGTTTGAGAATCCAACCATCTCGGGTGTAGCCGCTCTGGTTCGTACAATTCAGAATGGCGGAATGGAAACGATTGCATGGGATCCAGTGGTTTCCGTAAGCGAAAACATTTCAGGACAACCTGTGTTTATGGTGCATCCTGTGGGCGGCGCAGTGTTTTGTTATCGAGACATCGGTGCTCAGCTCGGCTGCGTTTACGGGCTACAGGCACGAGGCTTGGAGAGCGGGGAGCACCCTTTCCATAATTTGGAAGACATGGCTAAGGCCTACGTTGCCGGGATGCGTGAGACGCAGCCTGAGGGCCCTTACCGAATCGCTGGTTGGTCCATGGGCGGCGCCGTGGCCCTTGAGATAGCCCGGCAGATTGAAGCAGCTGGCGATAAGGTGGAGCAGATCGTCATGCTTGATACTCATTGCCCCGGTGATTCTCTGAAAGCCTTAAGTGAGAATCCTGAATGGGTGATTGCTCAAATGGCCTACGACCTCCGGGTAGACCGCGAGCTTCTGACGGAGAAAATGAACGGCACCGGTGAGCAAGGAATGGCGGCGCTGATGCATTCGATGGAAGAAGAAATCACTCGATTGGGTTTGATGACCACCGAGTATGACCGCCTACGGTTTGAACGTCTTCAAAAGGTTATTGATGCTCATGCGAAAGCTTATTTGAATTACAAACCTTCTAAAGTGGAAGCGCCTGTGACGTTAATACGCGCGACGAATTCGTTGGTGCCAGATGGCAGTGCTACGGTGGATGCAGATGCTTGGTCGGAAATTTCTAAGACCGGTGTCGAGGTTGTGGATGTGGATGCAGATCACTTTACGTTGGTAAGGGGAGAGGCCGTCTTGAAGGTGGTGGAGAAACTAAAGTGCTAAAGAACTTCTGGTATGCCTGTGAATTCAGTTCACGGGTTACAACATCCCCAACGCCATTGATGTTGCTTGGAGAGAAGCTTGTCCTTTATCGGCGTTCAAGTGGTGAAGTTGTTTGCTTACGAGATAAATGTGTTCACCGCGGGGATGAACTCTCCCGAGGCCGAGTGATTAACGACTGTTTGGCTTGCCCTTATCATGGGTGGCAATACGACGAGTCTGGTGCTTGTGTTCACATTCCGTCCAATACCGAAGGGCAAAGCATCTCGAAAAAGGCTAAGGTTAAATCTTATCCTACCCAGGAGAATTACGGTTTCATCTGGGTCTTTATGGGAGATTTGCCTGAGGCGGAAAGACCCCCCATCCCAGAGCTGCCTGAGTATGGCCAACCTGGTTGGCGAACGTTTGAATTTGATTGGTTACTCAAGGGTCATTATACGCGAGTTGCAGAAAACGCGATTGATGTTTCGCATTTACCATTTTTGCATTCTGAGACTTACGGCGAAGAACAAAACCCCCTTTTCGCGCTTGAAGACTTTGAAGAGGGTGAGTGGGGAGGCCAAGGTAAGTATCGGCATGCCACCATGGTTCCGGGAATTCTGAGATTGCGGTGGCCTAAGCCTTTGGATTCTGTAACAACCTTTACCTATCACCTCCCGAATATCACCAGCACAAGAGCCGATATTGTTTACGGTACGGTTTTGCTTTTCATGTCGCACGTACCTGTGAGTGCAACGGAAACGAAGATTATGTATTTGTGCATGCGTAACTTTTACACGTGGCCGATTTTCGATGGCTTTGTGAAAAAGGGGGCCATGAATATTTTTCTCGAAGACCAGGAATCCATTGAGAAGCAGCACCCATTTCGAGCCCCGCTTAATTTCGCGGAAGAATTGCATGTAAAAGCTGATTTGTTGCCACTTGCGCTGCGCAAGCTACGGCGACGCTGTGCCAAAAAAGGCTGGTGTATCGAAGAGCCGATTGAAGAAAAGGGTGAAGGCAATGGCTGATGGGGCCGATATTAAGCTCATGCCATTGGCTAAGAGTCCTGGTTTTTTCGAGCGTCTAAAGATGCTGGATTACCAGGACTGTGAAAAATGGCTGGCCTATCTTCAGAGCTTGTTTGGTCGTTACGGCGACGTGATCCGTCTTTCGTTTCTTGGGCACCATTTATTTGCCATTCGAAACCCTGAAGATTTCGACAAAATTTTCAAACAGGCCCTGTTTGAGAAAAAGGGAGATTTTCACCGCTACCACCACTTGCTAATGGGTGACGGGCTGGTGACCTCTTCGGGCAATGAGCGGTGGAAGCAAACACGTCGCGTGTTGCAGCCCCACTATACCAATAAGCGGCTTAAGGGTTACGTCACCCAAATGGTGGCTTCCAGCGAGAAGATGTTTGAGGGCTGGGATAAGCATGTCCAAGCAGGTGAGCACTTTGATGCGCATCATTTCGTGCGTGATCTCACTCTCGACATCAACCTTAAGTGTCTCTTGGTGAACGACTTCGACCCTTACGTTGATGCTTTCCATAAGATTATGGACGACATCATGGATCCGCCCAGTTTCTTCGACTTGGCCATGCCTAAGTGGATCCCGACCCTTGAGTACTTCAAGTATAAGAAAATCGTAGATTTCCTCGATAAGGTTATTTACGAGGTTGTGGAGAAACGAGGGGGCAAGGCTTCTGAAAATGGTGACTATCTGGATTCATTGTTGGACCTGCATATTGAAGACCCCGAACTGATGCCACTAAAGAGTGTACGCGATGAAGTGGTGACGCTTTTAATTGCCGGGCATGAAACCACTTCTTCTGCTTTGGCTTGGGCAATGCACCTTTTGACTGAGCACCCCGATAAGGCCGCAAAGCTGAGTGAGGAAGCGGATAGGGTACTGGGTGGGCGTTCACCTACCTTGGAAGACCTTGACAAGCTGGTCTACGCTGGCCACGTGGCGAATGAGGCCATGCGCATGTATCCACCGATTATGATTTTCATTCCGCGTACGGCGACGGAAGATACAGAACTCAGTGGCACCCGGGTTCCTAAGGGCTCTCAAATATTCATGTTTCCGTACTGTGCACACCGCCATCCAGATGTTTGGAAGAATCCTGATACTTTCGATCCCGACCGTTACGAAGATGCTGATTCTGCCAAGGTCATTCGTTTGAGCCTCATGCCATTTGCTTCAGGCCGAAGAAAATGTGCTGGAGCGCTCTTTGCAACCTATGAGATGAAAATCATGCTGGCGATGATGGCGCAGCGTTATCATACGAAGTCTTCGGGCAAGGTGAAGGTTGAGCCCACGATGGTCAACGGAGCGCTGGCTCCCAAGAATGGGGTCTGGCTAGAAGCAACCCACAGGAAAGAGAGCTAAAAGACCCATGGCGCAAGAAGGCTCAGAGTACGACCTCGTCATTCGTGGAGGTACGGTTTACGATGGCACAGGCTCGCCAGGCGTGTTGGCGGATGTAGCGGTCAAAGATGGCCGTGTGGTGGCTATAGAGTCCTCGATCTCCGGTTCAGCTCGGCGTGAAGTGGATGCTAAAGGATGCTGGGTATCGCCTGGCTTCTTCGATCTGCATGCTCACTATGATGCAGAGATTGAAGTGAAGCCCGGTCTGCATGAGTCTGTTCGCCATGGCGTGACCCATGTGATTATGGGCAATTGCTCGCTTTCAATTGCACTTGGTTCCGAAGAAGAGCTTTTGAATCTCTTTTGCCGGGTTGAGAGCATGCCACGAGAAGTGGTGGAGCGCTGGCTTGGCGGAAGAATCTCCTGGAAAAATGTCACTGAATATTACGAGCACCTTGATACCATTCCTATGGGGCCGAATGTGGGCTCTTTCTTAGGCCACTCCAATGTGCGTATCGCAGCGATGGGGTATCGGCGGTCGATGACTGTTGAGAAGGCCACTGCAGAAGAGCTCCAAACGATGCGCGACACAGTGCAAGAAGCGATGGATGCAGGTTACCTGGGTTTATCGATTGATATGTTACCGTGGCACCGTATTGAGAGGGGTGAGTTTCTGGGAGAGCCGGTCCCAAGCCAGCACGCTCATATCAGTGAGCATCGGGCATTGGCCAATATCGCGAGAAAGGCTGGACGTGTCTTGCAGGCTACGCCCAATGGCCTTGATAAGAAATCGGTGCTTCAGCTGATGTTTATGAGTGCAGGCCTCATTCGTAAAGCGCTTCGTGTAACGGTGGTTTCTGCAATGGATGTGGTCGGCAATCGCTTGATTTGGCTGATGGCCATACTGGGTGCATCGGTCATCAATACTCTATTTCGTGCGCAATACCGCTGGCAGTGTTTAACCACGCCTTTTCTCAATTTCGCCGATGGTGCCAATACGCCCATTTTCGAAGAGTTCGCGACCGGTGTGGAAGCTATTAATGCTGAAGAAGAAGACCGGAAAAAGCTTTTTGCGGATGCCGGTTTTCGAAAGCGCTTTCGCGCCGACTGGTATCGTCGTGGCCCCAAACTCTACCACCATATGTGGGACAAGATGACTGTGGTGAAATCGCCTGAGTCAGAGCAGATTGGGAAGAACTTCAAGGAGCTTGCCCAGGGGACAGGGAGTGACCCTGTGGAGGTCTTTATGGACCTAATGGCCAAGCATGGCAGTTTGCTGCGTTGGAAAACAGTGGTGGGCAATGACCGCGATGGTCCGCGGCATAAGCTTTTAAAGAATCCCGGTATCATTCCAGGGTTTAACGATTCGGGTGCGCACAATCAGCAGATGGCTTTTCAAGATGGCACCTTGCAGCTTCTAAAGCAGGTGCTACTCAATCCGCATGTGATGACCATCGAGAATGCGATTCATCGGCAGACCGGTGAGGTCGCTGAGTATCTTGGTGTAGATGCAGGAACCATTTGTGTGGGAGACCATGCGGACCTTGTGGTGATCGATCCAGAAAAGCTCAAAACCGGACTCAGCGACCCCATCGAGCACTACGACGACGACTTCGGTGGCAGCATGCGCTTGGTACGCCGCTCCGATGGCGTCGTGAAGTTTGTTGCCGTGGGCGGCAAAACGGTGATGGACGAAAATGGCTTCAGTGAAACTTACGGTAAAGAACGCTTTGGCCGGCTCCTGAGAGCCCAGAGAAAAGGGTAGAGGACGCGATGGATAAAAGTAGGATGTGGACCATCATCGATGGCACAAAATACGATATCAGCGATTTCGCATCCTGGCATCCGGGTGGCGAAGACCTATTGATGCTGGCCGCGGAGCGAGACGCGACCGAGATGTTTTACTCCTACCACCTCAATACCAAGAAGGCTCAAAAGGTCTTATCGAGGCTACCGGTCCTGGAAGAAGGATTACCCAAAGGGCAATACACCCACGAGTCTGAACTCTACCAGGTCCTTAAAGAGCGGGTGCGCGCTCATCTCAAAGCCAAAAAGTTGCCAACTCAAAGGCATGATTGGAGGCGCACTGCCACGATCATGGGTTCCTTGGCGGTTCTCTATACGTTAACCGTGTTTTTTGGGTTCTATTGGCTCACACCGCTCATGGGCGTGATGATGGCGGTAGCCGGCCTTGCGATTCAGCACGATGGTAACCATGGCTCCTTTTCAAAGGACCCGAAGCTCAACAAATGGGCAGGGATGGTGAATGAGCTTATTGGCGGTTCTACTTTGATGTGGCGCCACCAGCATGTGGTTTCACACCACTCTTTTACGAACGACTATGAACACGATCGCGACTCTGTGGGTGCGTGGCCAGCGATCCGAAACAACCCGGCAATGCCGTGGATGTTTCATATGCGCTTTCAGTTTCTCTATGCGCCTTTTTTGTATTCGACCATCGCCATTTTCTACCCCATTGCCGACACCATCAATTTGATGATGGGCAAGTACCAGACAGTCCCACTGCAGCCACTTCGGGCAGGGGATTTGATTTGTTTCTTTGTGGGTAAGTTTGTTTACGCGATGCTTTTCTTGGTGATTCCCTATTTGGTGATGGGCCCAGATTTCTTGATGATGTTTTACGTACCCAGCATGCTGGTGGGCGGGGCGTATTTAGGCTGCTTATTGCTGGCAAGTCACAATACGCACATCAACGAGTTTAATATTCGCACTGGCGATTGGGCGGAGACGATGATTCGTTGCACCGCCAACTGGAGCAATGATTCCAAGCTTTGGTATTTCTTCAGCGGCGGTTTGAATTTTCATATTGAGCACCACTTGTTTCCAGGCATCTCTCACGCCAATTTTCCGGGCATTGCGCCTATCATTAAGCAAACCTGTGAAGAGCGCGGCTTGCCTTACCATCACTTCAATGGTGGTTGGGCAATCTTCATCAGCCATCTTAAGCTTCTTTACCGCCTCGGGAAGAAGCCAGCGCCGAACGCCTTGATGAAGGAAGACGGGCAACCAGCGACTTTTTAAGAGAGCATCTTCGCTCTGTCGCATTCTGCATAGAGCGAGTGTCATATTGGTCATTGTTCGTCAGTTTCGACGTTATATCTCGTCACCATTCACCTAAGAGCTTGTTATTGCTCGTTAAATTTTCTGGCACGCGGATTGCTTTGTTAGGAGCAAACCAAAGCCCCTGAG
Organism: Deltaproteobacteria bacterium; assembly: GCA_018668695.1. Taxonomy (NCBI): domain Bacteria; kingdom Pseudomonadati; phylum Myxococcota; class Myxococcia; species Deltaproteobacteria bacterium. Next base: position 822 of record JABJBS010000303.1, on the reverse strand, counting down.
TGGGCTTCACCCGGAGAATAGAATGCCCATTTCAACTCGCAGTCCTCTTACCAACACCCGTTATGCAAGGTCCGTGTCGGATACGAATCGCAGCGGCTCGTCGATGAGTGCTTTGTCCAGCCCATCACGAGATACCTTTTCCCGCACTTCATCTAGCGGTTCTAATTGGGCTCGATTTTCATCAACCCCGGTTGCCGCTGGCAGTGCGAATTATCCGTCGGTACTCAGTGGCTTGAGTCACCTGGGTTCAGCGCAAACCAACAACTCAGTCGGCATTTCAGCCAAGGCTTTGTTAGCCCGTCAGCGTCATCTTTCGACCGCTACTTTGGAAGAGCTTCAAAAAATGGCTGGCATGTTTATTACCGTGCGCTCCGGAGAAATGGAAATCACTAAGCTTACAAGAGAGCAGGCCGAGTTTGTGGTGATGGCTCAAATGTTTGGTGAAACGGCCGTTTACAACCAGCCAGGATTTTTCGAAAAGAACAGCATGCCTGAGGACCTTGATGCGAAGTTACGAGACATCGTGCGGGCTACCTTTTCTTTGCCCGAGACCATAGCAGAAGTAGGCAGTTTGGATGAATTGCTTTCAGATGTAGCGGGCCTTCAGTCACTGGGCTTAGACACCAGCAAGACTGAATCATGGAAGACTCTAAACGATTTACAAACGGGCGTTTTGGACCCCGACGAATACTTCAAAGATGTGATGAATGGAGGTTCTGATGACGGCTCGGATTCCGGCGTGGTTTCTCCCGGCGGAAACAATGGTTCAGGAGGTATCAACCTTGGAGCAGGCACGGGCACGGGTACCGGTACCGGTACCGG
>JABJBS010000302.1 GCA_018668695.1 Deltaproteobacteria bacterium | reverse complement strand
TCGGCTTGCCATCCGTACAATCCAGTGAGGAAGCATGCCGCCTGGATCAGCATCAATCTCATAGGTCACAAAGGTCACCTTTTCGGAAACGGCTTGCAGGGTGAATTTACCGATGAGTCGCGGCATACGCACAAGGCCGCTAACTTTTGGCATATCCGGATGCTCGATTGACTTCATATCGATGGTTACGGTTTTGGTTGCTTTATCAAAGCTGGCTTCACTTTCAACAACGACGTCTCGGTCGCTGACCGGCCAAGGGGCATTCGTCACATTGTAGACGATGAATTTTCGGTCGCCGATGGCCTTGATGAGTTTAGAGTCTTTACACGAGTGCATCCACTCTTTGCCTTTGTTGATGTCTCGAAGCACACCTAATATCTCGTAGAGGTTTTCGTTAACGTTGCCCTCACCTTTAAAGACAGGAAGGGAGCGACCTTTGACCTCCTTCATCATGACCTTGATACCGTCTTCTTCAGTAATGACTTCCCATTGGGCGCCCATGAGAAAGAAGGCGATGGAGATGAGTGCCAGAGGTAGGTAGGTAGTTTTACGAATGTTCACGCTTGCTCCGTTGGTATTGCCAAACCATGTGAAAGGCCTCGGCCAATGGCTCTTAAGTAGCCAAGAGTTATCCTAGAGAGGCTGGTTTGCCAATACCAGAACGGGCGCTTTAATAATCGTAAAGACTTCTAAACGAATCGTGCCATACTTAGAACTTAGCCTTGTTTCTAGTTTCTGGGGCTTCTCTATCTTGCTGTAATTGTAAGCTTTAAGTCTCGTTGGATAGCTGGAGCGGATGGCCGCCTACAGGGTGATTCAACCGTGAGGACAAACAATCTTATGCCGACTTTGGTTGGGTCAAAAGGCATCAGCTTCTTCCTTTGTTTCGGTAGCAGGTTGTGATTTCCTAAACTTGAGTTTCAATCTCTCACTGTAATTCTGAATCGAAATCCAAGTGAGGGGTCAGTGCTTAGTAGCGTGATAGTTACGGGAGAGATACCAACGTGGTGGATACATTGTTTCGTTGTCTGAACCGATATTCCAAAATCTGGTTTATTTTTATTATGATTTTATCAGCGGTTGGTTGCTCTGGAAACGCGGCAGAGACCGATCGCGACGACGATGGTATTCCCGATGCCATCGATAGCTGCCCAGATTACCCCAATCCGGCTCAGGACGATTCGGATGGCGATGGCCTAGGCGACCGCTGCGATACATGCCCATTCGAAGCCGATGCAGATTCGGATTTTGACGGTGTGTGCTTATCGGCAGATAATTGCCCCGACTACGCAAACCCCGGCCAGGAAGACCGTGACGGCGATGGAGTTGGTGACGCCTGCGACGACTGTGCACTTGATCCCAACAACGACATAGATGGTGACGGTTATTGCTCTGGCGATGACAATTGTAGTGAAATCTCAAATTCGGACCAAAGTGACATTGATGGCGATGGGCAGGGCGATCTCTGTGACCTTGATAGGGACTGGGATGACGTGGTCGATTTCTTATGTGGCGAGTCATGCGACTGGTCCGATGACGGTGTTTGTGATGATGGTGGCCCGGGCTCTGAAGGCTCTCCGTGTGATTTTGGAACCGACTGCCTAGACTGTGGGGGAAGGCTGCAAGATAACTGCCTCGATACCCCAAACCCGTTTCAAGAAGATGAGGATAATGACGATATAGGTGATGCTTGCGACGATTGTCTCGGTGATCCACTTAATGACTCTGACTCGGATGGGATTTGTTCAACTGAGGATAATTGCCCTGAAACAAATAATCCTGAGCAAGTTGATACAGTGGGCGACGGAATCGGTGATGCGTGCCGAAATATTGTGGATACCGACGGTGATGGATTTGTGAACACAGAGGATTCATGCCCTTACGAGGTGAATTCCGGCTATCAAGTTGTTCCGCTCATCTACGAGACCGTGAACTCTGAGCTCTCCGACCTGCCGATTTCTGGCGAGGATGAAACCTCGGATGCAATTCCACTTGGCTTTGAGTTCCGTTTTTTTGGTGCAACCTACGATGAGGTTTACGTCAACGCGAATGGATTGCTTTTTTTCGGAGAATCTCCGGGCAATGGTCACAATCGAGCTCAACTTATTCCGACTGCCGGCAGTATCGACAATTTCATTGCTGGTTACTGGACCGATCTGAACCCGGGAGACGAGAGTACCTTAAGATCAGGAACTCAAGGTGAAGCCGGAGAGCAAACCTTCACCGTCCAATTCAGTCAGCAAGAGCATTATCACGGAGTGGGAGACTACGGGAAAGTATCGTTCTCAGTGGTGTTACATGAAGCTACGGGGGCCATTGATGTTTTATGTGAGCGATGTGTTGTGCATGAGGACGATGACAAAGTGTCGCAAGGCATCGAAGGCCCGGGTGGTCTAGCGGGTGTAGTTGGGGCGGACCGGAATATGACGAGCTTGGTGTTGCTAGAAGATGCCGTCCGTTTTTTGCCGGGCCCTCAAGCTGACTTAGATAATGATGGGGTCGGGGATGTTTGTGACGACGACATCGATGGTGATGATAATTTAAATCTGGCCGATAACTGCCCTCAGGTCATGAACTCGGACCAAGTTGATACCGATGGCGATGGTGTGGGGGATGCATGTAACGATGCATTTGACCGAGATGGCGACCAATGGAGCGATGATGAAGACAACTGTCCGAGTACTCCCAATCCAGCACAGCTTGACGAGGATGGTGATGGCTTTGGTGATCTGTGTGTGAAGCTTAATATAAGAGGAACTGTCTCCTATGAGGATATGCCATACGGACCGGGCGGCTTTACTGGTGAAGTTGAGATTGTTGCGGCATCGCACCTCGCGATTGAGCTGGTCCGAACCACGGACGATACGGTCATCGCTTCGGGGGTTGTGGATTCTTTAGGATTCTACTCAATAGATTTAGAGAGACCAGCAGGAGCACATTATTTAAGAGCCCTTGCGGTTAGTCCAGCGGCCAGCCGAGCAGTGGTTGTTCGTGATAGAAGCGCCGAGAGGGTCGTGTACAGCGTTAGAGGCGAAGATTTTATACCCGATAGCATGTCGACTATTAACGTTGACTTGATTGCTAGCTCAGGCACCGCAGCCGGTGGTGCATTTAATATTCTCCACTCAGCCATGCGAGCCTTTGACCTCATTCGTCGCCACACCGACGAACTGGCTCCTCAGCTCGTTTATCGGTGGCAGCCTCTTAGGCAATTTGATTGCGGTTCTTGTTATTCCGGGAACGTTATCTCGCTTGGCGGGCAGGCATCTGACCCGGACGAGTATGACGATGACATTATTCTTCATGAATTCGGGCACTACTTTAGCGATAGATTTAGCAGGGATTCGTCGCCGGGCGGTAGTCACAATGGTGATAAAACCGAACCGACTTTAGCCTACGGTGAGGGTTTCGCCACATTTTTTAGCTCCATGGTGAAGCAAGAGCCTACTTACATCGACAACTACGATGACAGTCATAAATACAAGAACATCGAAACAGCAAATGAGGACGTTGAGGAGTACTACGGGACCGAGGCGCAGGCGCTGGATGGTGACGTTAGCGAATACTTAGTCGCGGCGCTTCTCTGGGATAGCTTCGACAGTGAGAGCCTGGAGGAGCCACATGACACTCTCGAGATTGGAGAATCTGGCGTGATGGCCCTATTGGGCGATTGGATGCGGGACCCAAATGTCGCCGACATTGGATACGAAGGTGTTGACCTCGCTGATTGGATGAATGCGCTCGCATGCTTTGCGCCTGAGTCAAATGATGCGTTAATGAGTCTCGCTCAAGAACGCGTCTACCCTTGGTCAACTGAGGAAACCGATTGCACGCAGAAGGCTCTTGGCTATCAACAAATATCGATTACAAGAATTGGGAACGTGCTTCGGCTTTTGCCCGGTTCAAAGCATGGCCTTCCGAACAAGGTAGAGGTCAAGCTTGTTGTTGGGGGTAATCGTTACCGCTGGGTAGAGCGCTGCGGCAAGGAGTACTGTGATGTTCGTATTCCCAAAGGGCCTGGTGGGTCGTTGGATGACGCGACGCTATCTATAAGCGATGTGCATGGTCTGGCGCGAGGCTCTTGGGCCGGCGAGGGTGCTCTTAGAGCTGCGCTGGGCGGCATGGCCGGTCTACGGTCGCGTTACGGGAATGTTCGAGAGTATCGTTCTGGGAAGTAGCTGCCCCGAACGAATGAAACGCTAGGCTAAAACCCATTCACCATCAACACAGATATAGGTTTCGTCACCTCGGTCAACGGTATCACCTTCTTCGCAGCGGTTCTCAGTTCCCGAAGGCGCTGTTTCACTATCGGCCTCGGCGCATCTTGCCCGGCAGTCTTCCTCACTTCCGCTGGCCTCGACACAACCTGTAAAACAGTCACGCTCGCCTCGCTCGGCACAGGCTTCTCGGCAGGTCACATCATCTCCGCCTCTCGCTATACAACCGTCGTAGCAGGAATCCGCTGAGTCTCCGCTGCATACTTCACGGCAGTCTGTTTCGTCTCCGCCTCGTTCGATGCAGCCCTCATAACAGGAATCACCGCCGATGCGCGCGCAGGCCTCGGCACACGTGGCCTCGTCTCCACCTCGTTCTATACATGCAGTAAAGCATGCATCAGTGGCTTCGACGGCTGAGCTGGTTGAGTCATTGCCTGTTGTACTGGTGCCGACGTCTTCCTTATCGGCGCATGAAATCAGTGTGAGTGTAAAGCATGCGGCTAAAGCAAGGGAGGCATGTAGCCCTTGGTGTCGAAACTGAGAACGTGTCATCGTGAGATCCTTATGTGCGCGGGGAACATTTAATTAAAATGCTAACGGTGTCGTTATGCGCTGTCTAGCTCTTACGTGACGTGAGAAAGGTTTTCGGCCACAATCCGATAGCTTAACGATGTCAGGTCCGCTTATGCCCAGTCTTCCGCCGCGCAATGCACCAAAGGAACAAGCACAGGAACGGCCATGAGGGTGGTGATGCGGCGCAGCCCCCTTGAGCCGACAGGGGTGAGTCACAGATCATCATTTCGGGGCGAGGCGAGTGATTGCGTTGCTCATGGAAGTCCTGGAGTCTTCGGCCAAGTCCGGTAACTCTCGCAATGTCGTCGGGGGTGAAGTCTTCCACTGTGCCAACAGCAACCCAAAGCTTGCCTGTTAAGCCTTCTGGGTGCCACGCTACGACGTAGCCTTCGCCCTCGGCAGGTAGCTCTAGCAAATTGTCGTTGAGGATCCACGAACGGGTGCTCGTAAATGGTTCAAGGAATTCCTCTGGTTCCTGGACCCAGCTCGTTTCGAGAATTTTTGCTCCCATACCTTCTGGAACTTCGAATGGGACGTCTTCCATTTCTAGCCCTGGAGCCACCACTGCAAGGACGGGTCGATAATCGGACATGCGTTCGAGATAAGGGACGCCTACTTGATGGTAGAGGAGGTCGCCGGCCTTATTATCAAAACGTAGCCAGACGGCTTGCGAGTCGCATGTGACTTCGTGGTAGAGAACGATAGACACATCAATATCTTCGATTTGGTAAGCGCTTTCTGGACCACTGAATTGGCCGTCACTGAAAAAAGGTTTGTGGGCGTTTGAAGTTGCGCTTAGCCCAAAAGCGAAGATGAATAAAAACAGTCGAATAACCATGATAACCCCATCTCTACGAAGGGTACCCGGTGCGCCAGAAGCAACCCCATAAATTGCCTTAAGAGGAACATTATATTTACCAGGATGAGGCGCCGCCGCAGGTATCAGGAGTTATGTGAGGCGCTACCACCGGGCTTCGTGGTCCTCAACAACTCCGGGCATCTTGTGAATCGTGTAGGCTTTACCGTTTGCGTCTTTAACTGTGCCGGAGAAGTGTCCAAATGGTTGCTGGAAGGTGGATAATAAAAGGCCCAGGTCTATTTCCTTCGCTCGTTTGCCGAGTGGAGTGAAAACAAGATCAACGTGACCCTTATCGGTTTTTATCGTCCATGGTTTCATCGGGTCGTTTTTGTCGAATACGAAACGGGCATTGCCAAGCTGAATAAGTTCTCCGTTAATCCATAAACCGTTCTCGTTGATGGTATTGTCATGGATGGGATCTACGAGGTTGAGACCTACCATTGTACCGTCGGAGGCTTTGCCAGCCATAGAGGCCCAGTTCCAAATCGTGTGGTACGCGGGGAATCCAAACGTATAGTCGACTGCCGCAAAGTCAGTTGATGGATTGAAGGTAAACTTTCGGTCGCCCACCTGAGCCATGCCCGACACAGGGAGGCCGGCCGCTTTATGGGTGAAACTGAAGGTTTCGGAGGGAGTGGGTCGTACAACCTGGAGTGGTACGACCTCTTCAAAGTCGTCTTGAATACGCACCGACAACTTAAAGGGTTTTCCGTCTTTCTCAAGCTCGAGATAGACATGACGATACCCCGCGTAGATGTCATTTACGATTCTTAATTGCTGGTCGCCGCTCTCAAACGTGGAGTAGCCAAGGTCGACGTTCCGGTCTACGCGAATCCCGGCCGCCAGTGGCGGTTCTACTTCTGTTTGCCAAAGTTCCTGCGTGTCACAGTCGTATACGTATGCGAACATCGTTCCTATATATCCAACATCAACAATCGCGAGACCGATAATAGTTTTCTCGGTATAGATACCAATGTATTGCCAGCTCTTCTCACGAATGCCCTGAATCGCGTTGAGAAATATACCTTGGTCATAATCGCGTGGGTCGGTTGCACCTATTTGACCCGTCCAAACACCAAAGTTCGGAGATTCATCGGCAAGCACAAGCGGCACAGAGCCGGGAGGAGGGGTTAGTCCACCAACACGCCCACACGAACAAAGGACCATACCAATAAGAAGGGCGGAAAGCCGAAGCATTGTGGGCGTCATCTTGATTCCTCATCAAAGTGTAATCTAAGAATAGTGTGTTTGCGTCTCGCCACTCAAGCATCCTAATTTTCGTATGTCACTTTCTTCAACGTTTGTTTTCGTTCTGTCCACCTTTGTATACATACCTGTGGCTGCATGTTCGCTTTGAGCCGCATAAAAGTGTTTGATTTCATAGGCATGAACTGCTTCGCGATTGGCATACAGTTTGCTTTTCTTGATTCATAGCCCAAACGGAAATAGGCGGAGGTAAAGTGTGAATTGTCCATTGTTTAGGAATGCTGTGGTGCTTTTATGTGTCTTGGGGACGGCAGGTTCATGGTTCGGGTGTGCGGCTGAAACCAACTCGCAAGATTCAGGAACTGAAAATGCCCAAGGGTCAAGCTCTGAGGAGAGTGACGCATCGGCGATAGCAGTATCAAGCAACCTTGTCGTCGATGACTCCCATCGAATGTGTGCTGAGGCGGCGGATTGCCGTGCGGTCTATATTGACTGTACTAACTGCGAGGGCGGTTGCGAAGGAGTGAATAGTCAATTTGAGACAGCCTATGAAGAGGCTCTAAATTGTGATGGGTTCAGTGGACCTCAATGCGATTATGATTGCCATCCTTCGTTTGGTTTGACGCAAATTCTTTGCGAAGAAGGTCTGTGCGTTGTCCGGGAACTTTGAGGAACCGTTATTTAAATAAAGGCTAATCTTGGCCCGGTGTATAGGTAACCCGGATTTCTGCGTAATCACTAACAAGGTAACTTTCCTTTGACTCTTTGCCAGACGTGGGCCGGACCATAAAGTTAAGGGTGGTGTTGGTCTCTGCCGAAAGTCGCCGTACATCGTTGGCGTCATTAGATGACCATTGCACATAGCCCGGGATCGTGGAGGGTTCTGAGTTCGTGGCCACGAGTCGCCAACCAAGCGTGGTATCCCAGGCGAACAAACTTGCGCCGTTTGTCGTTTCTGAAGCTGGCAACCAGCCGGTAGAGGTAGCGCCTGCGCGCCATATAGCCTTAATGCCCTGAATGGCTGTGTCGTCGGGTAAGAGAATCTGCTCCGTGGAAACGGCTAAAGTATGTGTGGCTTCTCCGGGAACCAGGACCCAGTGATCGTCAAATGATGCTTCGAACTGTGCGCCGCCAAAGACATTCATCGTATTGTTGTGTGAATCCCATGCCATAGCACCGTTGCCACGTGGGCCTCCCGATTTAAGGGGCTTAACCCGCTCCCAATCGTTTCCAATAGGGTCATATTCCCAAGTTTGATTGATGACTTCGTTTTCTTCAATGTTTCCACCATACATTAAGACACGTCCTCTTTTGGGATTATAGGCCATGTATTGAGCAAACACCGCAGTGGGGCTGTTGGCCGGCGTCAGCTGGGTCCATGTTTGCGTTTGAAGGTCAAAAGTCCAGGTCTCAGCATTGACTGAGTAGCTCGCTGATTCTCCCTCACCATCTCCACCCCCGCCAGGAGGTCCGTCGCCACCGGAAGGATCGACATATACACCGCCGACGAGGAGGAATTTATCAAGGTCAGGCATATAAACCATTTTGGCAAACGACCTTGCGCTTGGAGGTGCACCGACACTGCCGGTTATGTCGGTCCATTGCGCTTCAGCTACATCGTAAAACCATGTGTCGTTGGGGTAATCGTCAGCTAGGTAACGGTCGCCGATTTGGCCACCATAGAGGACCACCTTGTTTTGTGCGGTTGAATAGGCCATAGCATGACCTATTCTAGCCGTTGGGCCTTGACCATCCTCCAGTACTTCTTTCCATCTTTCGGACGCGATTTCAGCTGGGTTATAAGCCCAGGTGCTTCCCTGGTAGCCTTGACCAAAAGGCCCGCCATTTTCTGAGCCTGCCTCTGGAGGTACAGTGGTACGTCCACCGAAAAGGATAACGCGATTGTCGAGAGGGTCGGCCCTTTGTGTGTAGACCATTTGATGATCTGCAATTGGGCCGGGGCCTCCCGAAGGCAAATCAACCTCTGTCCATCGCAGGTTTTCCCCAGCGAATGTCCATGTTTCATTAAGCATGACAAGTTCAGGTGAATCCGGATCTGGCACGCCGTCTACAAGAGGAATATCCCAAGTGTAGCCGCCGAAGAGAAACAAATCATTGGTGTTGGTTATTTCAACCATCGCGTTTCCACGTCTATCGGATGGTGGAACATTGGCGGTCGTGGCCCGTTGGACCCAGCGATTCGTGGCTGCTTTATAGTCGGTGGTTTCACCAAGTACCGTAGCTAGAGACTGACCACCATAAGTGATAATTTCTTTGGAGGAGGGAACGTAGACCATCCCGAATGAACATTTACCAGTGGGACTGCCCTCGGCTGCGACCTGTTGCCAAGTATTAGACGCTGGATTGAACTCCCATTGCTGATCCCTCACAATCGAGCTTGGGCCCGTGGCGGTCATCGATCCAAAACCTGTGCGACCACCAAATAGAACCAACCGTTCGCGCTCAGAGTTATAAACCATACCGAAACTGCCGACCGCCCCGGGAGTATTTGTTTGAGAAACTTCTTCCCGGTTTGTGGTTTGGGGGTCAAAAATCCACAAGTCATCTTGGAAGGTGATAGTTGTAGTACCGTCGCCGGCCTTTGTCTCACCTCCAAAAAGAAACATTTTTTTCGTACTAGGATTGATGCGCATGGTACCCGCATGGCGAGGCGAAGGAGCGGTGTCGGTCGTTAGCTGTGTCCAGTCTTGCGTCGATGTGTCGTATGCCCAGGTGTCATTGAGCGAGATGTTGTCGCTCTGGTCCTCTTTTGTCGTAACGCCGCCAAAGAGAATGACTCTGCCCGAGGACTCATCAAATTCTGCGAAGCTCAATGCCCGTGCGGAGGGTGCCGTTGTAGGTATAATCTTGGTCCAGGTCGACTTAGAGAGGGTGTACTCCCAAGTGTCCGCGTAGAAGGCTTCTACGTCATTCACATTCGAGTTTGTAGTTCCTCCAAAAAAGACCAAGACTTCTCGAATACTATCGTAAACAAGCATGGCACCGGATCGCCCAGTGGGAGCTAGAGGGCTCTGCTGACTGGACCACCTCTTCGTATCGACGTCGTATTCCCAGAACTGATTATCCTGGAGATTTGAGTTTTCACCTGAAAACAAAATCACCTTGTGACGCCCTTGGTCGTAAACCAGGCCCGGTGCCATGAGGTTACTCGGGAGCTCGGTCCCGGGTCTAAGCGTTAGGTCTTGCCACGTTTGATACCCCGCGGTTTGAAGGGTGTCATCACCTACTGTGCCAAGGCCGTGGCTTTCGTCGATGTCGTCTGCGTAGCCCTGTGCCCGAGATGCTAAGCCTGCTGACACCTGCTGGCCCGTTGCTGGGTGTACTGAGCCATTAAGGCTCGTGCGCCCACTAAGCGAAACGACCCACTCGGTCGTTAGGGCTTGACGGCTCGAGATATTCCCCGCGGTATCAACAGCTTCAACCCAAACCTCCGGACTGTCTGTCGACAGATTCACTGAAGATACTGATCCGCTGTCGTCGTAGGCCAGGAAGTCGATACTGCCTAGGAGTGTGCCTTGATTGGCACCAGTACCCGTTGAGTCCTGGTTATAAAATCGCAAGAGTCGTGCGGTGATGCATAGGCCGCTTTGATAGTTACACATCGACGTTCCGCCGCAGTCATCATTCTCGGAACATGAAGCTGTGCCATCAGCCGGGCCGGTGCCATTGCCTTCCCCCATATCAAAGTAGGCAATGGGTAGCGTGCTCGCAGGAGCGGCGGAAAGGTCATCTAAGCTACTATCCACGATGTATTGCGAACTCACATAGCCATCACCATCTCTCAGACTCGCCTGCAATGCGCCATTCGGCATGCGTAGGTGCTTAAGGTTTGAGGTGCTAATAATCGTACTAAGTGTTGGGGCGGTATTGTCTATGAGAATCTCTTCCGACAACGATTCACCAGTATTCCCAATTTGAGTGAGGGTATATGCAGCCGCATCGGCGGGGAGACTCATCATGTAGTCCGGGCCGTCGCCGTTCGCTGGTGGTTTAATCCACATGAGGTCGCTGAGTGATGCTTGGGCTTGGCAGACTCCATCTGCAGGGCTTGGAGCTAAATGATTGAAGGCGACCTCATACTGAAACGAGTTACCGTCTTCTGTACTCTCTCCCAATGAGTAGGTGTTGGCACCACAAGTTAGCTGGATGTTCGAGAGCCTCGTCAACTGGTCCGTGCTAAACGTAAGGTTGGCCTTTGAGCCATTCGATAAGGCCGTGACTCGGCTAACGGGAGCATTGGTTGGCGGCTCGTATGATATGATGGGAGCGATGAAAGTGGGACTGTCGAAGTCGAAAAGGAAATCTCCGAGGGATCTGTAGGTTGTATTGCCGGCATCGTCTACCGCCTTAACAACGATTTCTTTGTGACCGGAAGTTTCGTTTCCACTCATCTGGTAAAGGCAACGGTAGACTACAGTGCTCGGGTTGGGGACGATTTCGCAGTTACTGCCGAATGGGCGTGAGCCTATGGTGACGGTTGGATTAGAACCAAGCGATTCGGTGACCCCGAAGACAACGGCAATCGAAGCTCCAGTTTGCTTATCGTTCAAATTTACAAAGTAACGTGTGATCGCGTCGTCTTCCCATGTGCCAACTTGGTACTTGGGTGAGCATGTGTCGGTATGTGCGCAGAGGTCGGGCGCAACTTGATCAATGGTGAAGATGTCATTAATGGTTTGGCTAAATTCGTTTCCGCTTAAGTCATGGCCTGTGGCCTGTGCTTGGTGTCGCCGATTCGCCAGGGTGCCGCCGCCTACGATGATTCTATATCGAGCCATCAAGCCGTCATCTGTTGGGGTTAGGTTGGTCGTGATGGACGCTTCAGTGGACGCTGCCCACTCCTCTCCGGTTTTGATCTGGAGTTCGTAGGCTAGGTCTTGTATCGGTTCCGAGAATATCGCCGTCAGCATCCCGGTACCGTTTCCTGGGATAAGCTCGGGTGACACACTGCTGTAAGATATTGTTGGTGGTGTGAAGTCAAAGAGTACACAGCTTTCCGGGTTGTCTATATCGCCGGTGATTGTGGTGATGTTACCTGCCGGATCTGTGGCGTTGACTTTGAGGCGCTGATAACCGTCTTCTTCTAGCCCGGTGAGCGTATATGTACAGGTGATGATGGTTCCACCGTCTGGTGAAGTTTCTGTGTTACCGCAGTCGGCTTGGCTTAGCTCGTAGTCCCCGATAAACGCTGAGAGCGTATTAAGCGGCTCTGTAGAGTTAATCTTAAACGTGACTTCGGATGCTACACCAGAAACCGCGTCACGGTCTCCTCGATTGACTGTTTTGAATCTTTCGAACTCGTTTGTATGGCTTGTCATTCTGCCGGTACTGAGTTCACTTATTTCAAGCTGAGCAGCGGTTTGGTCAAAGCGAAGCGCCACGTCAACCTCAGTTGTAGAGAAAGTTCGTGCGTTACCCGCGAAATCCTCAGCATAGACTTCGAGCGCGTAGCTGGAGGCGTAAAGGCTGTCAGGGGTACCGTCAACGAATGGGGTGGTAATGGTACAAACAAAGGAACTTCCTAGAACTAAATCGGCTAGGTTGGTCGCACCCAGCGCAGTTGCCGATGTAGAAGAATTTATTTCGCATGACTCGGTCGAGCCGTTCAGCAAATCTGTTGTTCCGTCGTCGCTTTGATAGAATAGATTGATGTTTTCTCGGACCAACTCATCAAAGTTAAGAATGACGGTGGCCGTCCCTCCATTTCTGACTATCTCGGGGCTTGTCGTTAGGAAAGCCAGGGAAGGAGCCGTCTGGTCGACGAACACGGTAGCAATGGTGTAAACTTTTTCGTTTCCGGCTAAGTCGCGAACAGTAGCCTGTATATCGGCTAGGCCATCTCCAAGGTCAGCGGTTACATCATATGTCGCCTCCCATCTATTATTCCCGTCGAGCACTAAGGAGACGATTGGGACGCCGCCAATGGTGACCTCGGGCTTGGGTAAGGTGTCGGCAGTCTGGTCGCTTAATTCAATGATTGCCGTGATTGAATGTTGATAGATAACATGGTCATACGGTTGTCCGTTGATGGTTACTTTGTCGGGAGCAGTGATTGAGGCGCCGGCCACTTGGGTCGTCGTAATATCACCCACGAGTTCTGCAGAAGGGTAGCTGCTATCAATCTGAATAGACTCACCTACGATTGTGCTGCTGGCATTACCGGCTTGGTCGGTAGCTTGGAGCAGCACACTGTAGGTTCCCTCTATAGAACCAGATGTGGAGCCGTCCGGCAGGGCGGTGCTTGTTTCTACGGTGTGCTTCCAAACGTATAGGTTTCCAGATGATGCGGCTACGTCTTGAATCAGTTCAAGTGTGTCGATGCCATTGCTGTGTGTGGCGGTGATAGTTGTGCCCGTAACTGCTTCACTAAACACAGCTTGGTATACGATGTTGCTGCCTATCTTGGCCGGTGCCGGTTGAACACTCGTCTGAGCGGTTGGCAAGGTAGAGTCAATCATGACCCAGTTATTATTGGTCCAGTACTTTCGGTTACCGGCGACGTCGGTGGCTGTAAACTGAAGCAGTGCTTCTCCGTCAGGTAATTCACCGTTCGATACCGTATGACTAAACACAAAAGTGTCGTCGTTTGAGCTGACCAGTGTCATCGAAATGCCTGCGAGCGAAGCGGTGACTTCAGCAACACCGGAGCTGTCTGTATCTGTTGCGTCGAAAGTTACGGTGACGAGGTCTCCATTTTTGGCAAGGACGGCTTGTTCCTCCTCGCTGGTAATTGGGCCGGGTCGAAGCGTGTTATTGCTTTCTACCTGAATGTTACTGAAGGCTGGCATCTTGGTGTCCAGCTCAATGGCGCTCGTGGTCACGGTGGCCGTGTTACCTGATAGATCCGAAAGCGACGCGGTCACGGTATAAGACTGTTCGAGGTCGCGAAGTTGTTCGTCGGTTAGTCCTGAATCCGTAGTCGGAGTTTGATAGGTCCAGGTGAAGAGATTGCTGTCCTGGCTTGGTTGACCCAGGTCCAACAATGGTGAGGTCGTTAGGGTGGGGATACCCAGGTTGGTCTCGGCCAAACGCAGCGTGTAATAAACGGTCCTTCCCAGGGGTGCAGGGGAAGGGGATGACGAACTACTAATCACAATAGGGCTCGTCGTATCGATGCAGACTGTGCCGAACTCCTGAAATACAGAGTTGCCGGCGGCATCGGTGACGGTGATGTCGAAGGTTTTCGAGCCATCTGTAAACTTTTCGGCGCTCACTGTTAACGAACATGTGTACCGGTCGCCGTTTGCAGAGCACTCCATCGACTGGTCTCCGATGGTCACTTTGGGTGTGTCGAAGATTCCACTGCTATCCGTATCAGTGGCGTCGAATTCAAGCGTAACGGTATCACCGTCGGCTGCAACTGCGGCTGTTGCGGAGTTAGTGCTGCCGCAGTCACTTACATCCCCAGGGTCGTTGTTTGAATTCAGCTCAAGGTTGCTGATGATTGGTCTCGTACTATCAAGTTGAAAAGACACCAAGGTATTCTCTGAACCATTGGAGTCATAGACGAGTACCGTTTGGTTTCCCGCCTGATCTGTCATGGTGAGGCTGGGTTGATACGTGCCTTCGAGAGCGTTGAAGAGCAGACTGGCTTCGCCGGCTGCCTCGGTTCCGTCGAGTGTGAAAGTGTATACGTTACCCGTTTGTGTCGGGGTCGGAAAAATAAGTGAATCGCCACTCAATTCATGATTGGCTGAAAGGCTAATCTCCGCTGCCGGTTCAGTAACGAATACTTGGTATGTGATGGTCGAGGTTTGGTTGGCATATTCAGGGTAAACCGTAGCAGCGGTTAGAGCAGGAGATGTCGTATCTACGCAAACAGATGCCGACGTGTCTGAGGCAATATTACCCGCGCTGTCGGTCAGGATTATCTCAAAGGTGTTTAAACCATCGGATAAAAAGTCACTTGTTAGAGTGCTCGGGCAGGTATAGTCGTGACCTAATAGAGTACAACCGATGATTTGGTTTCCGAGGGTGACCACTGGGCTCTCAGCGATTCCGCCGCTTTCGAGATCTGTACCGGTAAATGTAAGAGTTACTTGGTCTCCTGAGGCAGCACCGACTCTCAACCCTGAGAGGTCTTCGCCACATGTGGATCCCAAACCTGAATTTGTGGTCTCGACAGCTACATCCGAAATCACGGGCGCAGTGCTGTCTAGTTCAATCGGAACAAGAGTGTTGTCGAGGCTATCTGGGTTGAAGGCATGGACGACACTATTGCCAGCGAGATCGATGATGGTAAGGCTGGGGTGATAAACGCCTTCAGTAGCCAATTGAAGAGGGGTTAGATTGCCTGCGCTTTCATCTTCGCTGTTGAGAATAAAAGTGTGGACACTGCTGGATGTTTGTTCTTCGACTAAAAAGAGAAGTGATGACCCATCAGATTCATGTGCGGCGGTTAATGTGACGTCTAAAACTTCTTCGGTCAGGAAAACCTGGTAGCGTAACTCTGATTCTCTATTTGCCTTTTCGGGGTAGACGTTGCTCGTAACAATATTAGCCGCGGTGGTGTCGACACATACGCTTCCATAGTCTTGCGAGACTACGTTGCCTGCGGTGTCTGAAACCACGATATTAAAATCACTCAGTCCGTCGGGGAAGGTCTCGCTTGTGATGGTTGCATCGCATGTGTAAACGCTGCCAGAGGCATTGCAGTTGATGGTTTCGTTACCTAGTTTTACGACAACTTCCGCAATGCCGCCCTGCACAGTGTCGGTCGCTTCGAAGGAAAGTGAAATTTCATCACCTTGTGCCGCCCCAACACGGGTACCTGTTTCGTCGACGCCGCATCGGGTATTCACGGCTTCGTTGGTGGAAGTCAGTGACCAATTTGAGACAGTTGGGTTGGTGCTATCAAGAGTGAAGGAGGCAAGGCTGTTTGAGTCGATACTTGGGTCATAAACAAATGTATTGGTGTTTCCTGCCAAATCCTCAAGCATGAGTGTCGGGTAGTACACACCTTCAAGTTCAGTGCTCAGTGCTTGCTGTGGCTCAAATGTGTAGACATTGCCCGTGCTGGTCGGTGTGTTGAACTCGATGACAGCGTTTTCGCCAGCTGAGGCATGGGTGGCGGTAAGCGTGATGCTGCTAACGGCTTCGGTTAGAAACACTTGGTAGGTGAGAGATGAGGCTTGGTTGGCTGCCGGTGGGTAGGCGCTGCTCTCGATAACGTTGGGCGGCACAACGTCGAACGTGAGCGCGTTGTCGGTTAGGTTTGTAATACCAACGTTGCTAGCCTCATCGACGAGTCGAACTGATACAATATAAATACCATCAACGAGAGTATCGGTGCCCGAGTCTTCTGCACCAAACTCCGGCGTATACCGATAAAGATAGGAGAGGTCTTCGGTGGGTTCCTGTATCATCGGGACTGTACCAATATAGACTTCGGGCTCACCAACGATTGTTTCCGAAGCGGTGAAGCTCAGCTCGATGGTGTCGCCAAGTTTAACATTTCTCTTATCTTCGCTTCCGTTGACGAGAAGGCTTGGGCTGCTTATCTCAGGATCTTGGGCATCAACACTGAACTCCGCCAGAGGCTCGCCAATGGCCTCGGTTGATAGAATATTGCCAACTTTATCGACGAGGTTGGCGTGAATGACATAGTCGCCGCTGGTAAGGGAGCCCTGTCCGCCGGGTGTGATGGTCTCCCAGATACCGCCGTCTTCTCCGTTGGATACATCTATAAGTTGGAAAAGAGGCTCTTCGATAAGCACGCCATCACGCCTAACGATAAACTCTAGGCTGCTGGTGTCGTTTGTTGAGTCGTCGCTCTTTGTTAGGCCCGTCAGTGGTTCATCGACCGATAATCGAAACAGGCCCCGGACGTTTGCTTTGATGGAACTCGGATCAACTTCGGTGCCGGACGGAATCACTTTTGGCGCCTCCGTGTCGAGCAGGACGCTGTCTGAAATAGCTGCGGAGGAATAGCCGAAGCTATCCTCGAACATCACATAGACGGTTTGGGAGCAGACGCTGTTGGCGCTGGCGCAACCTTGGAGGCTCCAAGGTAACTGGTAAGAACGAGTGGTCTGAGCTTCAGAGCTTGGCTCGTCGCTTTCAAAATCAATTTGAGATGTATTGTTAGTAGAAAAAGCTGGGTCGTTTGAGACAATCAATTTGCTCGCCTTCGTGGTGGTCACGTAAAGCATCACGTCGGTCGTACCCACTGCCTCGGGATTAACTTCGTTGTTGTCTCCAATAGTCATCGATGAGGCTGAATTGTTTGAAGGTGTTCCGGTCGGGTCGCCGGTGGTATTGGTGGTTTCTGCGTCAGGAGTTGCATTCAACCCAAATGGGACTTCGACCACAATGCTGTCACCAGCATTGAAATCGAATTGGTCTGAAACACCGTAGTATAACGTACGACCACTGCTCGATTCCGTGGACCTGATTTCTGCTACAACGACGCGGTTACGGCCAAATTCGATGGAGGAGAACGCGAGTGTCGCGCCAGGCTCCAGTAAAACTGGCGAGGCAACAGATAGGACTGCGCCGCTTTCTTGAATGTCTGTTCGCTCCTCAACGCGTCCGGAGAGCCACAGAGTTCCCTCGGGCCACTGGTCATCCGGGAAGGTGAACTGAATGGCGAATGAACTGCCCGCATTTTGTGCTTCACAGCCACTTAGAAAAACGACTGACGCAAGGGTGAGTATCAGAATAGTGTATTTGAAGATGCAAGAATGCATAGATTCATCTCCGTCATTTTGAAATCGATTCATCATCACTGACCCGCTTTGATGGTTGCAGATCCTGAGCCCACAGTAGGGGTAGCCTTCATGGTGATAGCCAGCGTGGTGGCTACACCGGCGGCGACGGCACCAACGCTCGTCCATACCCACCATTGCTTGTACCACTTCTCTGGTTTGGCTTTCAGTTCTATCCACATCGCCGTGTTGTCCATTGGGTTGACGTAAACATCACCGTTCCAAGCAAAGTAACCCTCTTTGAGAACTCTTAGGTTGTAACGCCCTGGCTCTAGGTCGGTAATGGGCGGCATGGGTAGGATGCCTTGGTCCTTGCCGTCTAAGAATACCGCAGCAGCAGGTTCGGAGGAACTCACACCAAGGCTTCCAGGCTCTTTCGATTCGATACCCAACAGCTTGCGTCCGGCGGTCCGAATGGCGGGGATGAGTGTGGCTTCAGTCCCGACAAAATTTTCGCTGATACGATTGTCTACCTTTGCTGTTGTGGGAGATATTAAACGCAGAGAGATGATGAAATTGTCGGCAAGCTTGCCCACTTGGCCAACAACGAGTTTATCAACGCCCAGTGCACCACCAATTTCGGCTAAGCAGGAGGTGTCGCTTTCACAGCCCAACACTTGTTTTTGGCCTTCTAGATTAAGCATGGCCGCGATGTCTTCTTTTCCGATCACGCTCGCGCCCTGAATGCGTTTCAGTTCCACCGATAGAACTTGCGTGAGGTTGCGTGCAGCATCTTCAGAGAGACCAGCGGTGCTTAGGTCAAATACTGCAAAGCTAACGGCTTTGCCTTCAGCGATTCGGTAAGTGATTTTATTGCCAGCGCCTTCCCAACCAAAGAGTTCTTCAACAAGTTGCTTGGTAACGGCGAGGATGTCGTCTGCTTCCACAATGACAGCTCGGCTTACTCGGTTCTCGACGGAAGCCTTTTTGCTATCGACAAGGGTAAGCGTAAGAGTAACCGCATCGCCAACCTGTCCGATTGTGCCGTTTACGACGAGTTCTGTATTGGCCCAGGAAGAGATCTCGGCCATGCAGGCCGTATCGGCGTCACAGCCCGTGCTTTGTTTGATGGCTTCTGTGTCGGCGATGTTGGTGAGTTCATCTGTGGTGACGGCTTCAATTCCAGCTCGGCCCGACATGGTTTCAGCGATGGCTGTGGTGACCTGCTTTGCCAGTGATGGGTCTATACCCACCGCGGCCACATCCATAATGAGAATTCTTTTCTGCTCGGTAGGTTCTGCTTTCTTGCTCAATAAAGGAGTTGGAGGAGTTGGGGCCGTGGCGGCTTTAGGAGCGGGCGGCGTAGGCTTGGCTACCGGAACGCTGCTAGCGGGTTGGGCGATACCGAGGTCTTTCTCTTGGACTTTGTTTACAAGGCGACGGGGCAACTTCTTGGCTGTCGATAGAATGACCGCCACGCTAACACCCTCTGACTGTATGGAGTAGGTGTGGGAGCCAGCTGGAATTTCTAGACCTATCTCACCGCCGTAGCTGAAGCCCTTGGGCGCTACCCGGCGGCCAACCATCGCCAGTGAATAAGCTGACTGGAATTGGTTGTCGCGCAGAATGACCACGCGTTGTGGTTTGGATTTTGGTGTCTCTTTTGAGGCGCGTATTTTAGCGATGATGTACGTGGGGCCGGTGACCGTGAACGATACAGGGGCGGTCTTCTGAGTAAGGTGCGCTGTGGTTCCCGCAGTCCCGCCTGGAATGCTCTTCGCGCTTTCCACAGTCATCATGGGAGAAGCCGTGATCACGGCTAAACATAAGGAAAATACAATATTCATAGCGCCCCCGCTTATCAAACATCTAACAAGATATAGGGCATTAACAGTCCCGGCAGCGCTCTGTACAGGGCTAATTATTGGATCACTCAAACTTACAACCGGCCGTTTGAACGCGGATTTTAAGAATTTTTCAAACGGTTTTCAAACCAACCCGATTCGTTTGATGTTCCACTTGGTTGAGAACGGTGAAAACGCATGTTATTCCAACACAGAACTTCCGAACCGGAACGTACAGGAGTGTAAGGTGTTGAAAAGAATCGTAACTTCTATTGCTTTTTTAGTAATGTTAACAGTTGCTTATGGTTGCAACTCGAAGCAGGACGCAACGAAGTCAGCGGAACAAAGCCCGGTGGCGGCTAAGGCTGCAGAAGCGCAGAGTTCAGGCGGCCAATCCGTTGAAGTGGTTTTTGATCCGAGAAACCCACCTCCAGGTTATGTAAACTGCCACCGTAATCATTGTCACCGAGTGGGTGGCGGTGTTTCATCGTACCAGCAGGTTATGGATGAGATTGGTGCTACTAAAATCGTTGGTGTACCCAAGCAGGCGCCGATGCCCTCAGCGCCCGCCGACGTTGCCGCACCACCAGCAGACAGCCAAAAGACGGCTTCAGGATTAGTGACGAAGGTCATCAAGGCTGGAGACGGGAAAGCGAAACCCACTGCTGAAAGCGTAGTCACAGTGCATTACACCGGCTGGCTTACTAACGGTAAAGCTTTTGATAGCAGTGTCGCTCGGGGACAGCCGGCAAAGTTTCCGGTCAATCGGGTTATCCCAGGTTGGACTGAAGGTGTGCAGCTTATGACCGTTGGAGAAGAACGACGTTTCTGGATACCTGAAGAACTCGCCTATAAAGGTCGCCCAGGAGCACCATCTGGAATGCTCGTGTTCGACGTCGAGCTTTTGTCCATCGACTAGGTCTTTAGCGTGCGAGCCGGCCTATCTTATTAAGGCCCGGCCGAGCTGCGATGACGAGAAGCGCCGAGACCATAAGCAATGCCAATATGCTGCTGAGTACCCGGGATGCCAAATCGGCTACGGGTTCTTCCTCATAAATGAATTTGGGTAGAACCTTGAGATCTTTGAGTTCGAGGTTGCTGTCTGCTTGAATCCGAGTTGTGAAGAAATCTCGAAATTCCTTATGAAATTGGTCTGCCTGCGATTCGAACCGGTCGTGGCGTACTGAGCCAGCCCCGGCAATATCTTCCAGTGACATCTGAATGAGAATAGCTGGCGATAAAAACCGCAAAGCATCAAGGATTTCCTGACGCGCACGAAGCTCTTCATTGAGTTCTTTAAGAACGGGTTCAGACCGTTTTGCGAGCTCTTCCTGAACACTGATGACTTTCTTTGCAGCTTCGCCAGCCTTTGGGTCAACGTCGTGGCGACCTTCGATGGTATTTAGCTCTTTCTCTACATCCTGAGCCGCTTCGCGGGCTTCGTGGAGTAATTCAATTCGAGATGGTGGCGGATAAAAACTATTGACGCCGACATTGATGAGGCCCGGAACAACCACCACGAGAATCAACCAGAGGCCAACGAGAACCAGCGCATTTTTCGCTGAACCGCCGCCTCTAGAATTCACTGCAATCGCTGCTGCAAACCAAAAAGCAGCCCAAGAGACCAAGAGTCCTGCGTAGAAGAGAATGTGAAGCCCTGCGTCAACGCCCGTTAGTTCAGCGCCTCCAACGATAAGGCCTATCAATGCAAAGAGAAGGGTAATGCCACATAGTGCAATGAGCCGAGCCGAGGCCTTGCCGAGAATTAATGCACTTTGAGAGACAGGCTGTGACAAAAGCATGGCTAACGTGCCGCGTTCTCGCTCGCCGCTTAATAACTCGTAGGAGAGTGCGATCACCACGAGCGGGAAGAGAACGACAAAGAGAAATGCAGGGTCGAAAGCGCCGGTTTGGAGGCGGGTAGGACCGGCCATCGGTGTTTCTGTTTCACGTTCCCGAATAAGGTTCATGCCACTGGTTACGCGAACAGCTTGAGGGTGGAGGTCA
Source organism: Deltaproteobacteria bacterium (assembly GCA_018668695.1). Taxonomy (NCBI): domain Bacteria; kingdom Pseudomonadati; phylum Myxococcota; class Myxococcia; species Deltaproteobacteria bacterium. The sequence goes on along the minus strand of JABJBS010000302.1, from coordinate 24,553 downwards.
CGTTGCCCGAGTGCGATGGGGGCCAGCGGAGAGGGAGGCAGAAGCGCAAGGCGTGCCGCGCCTTCTTGTCCCATCCAGACCGTGTTGCGGGGATCTTTGGAGCTAAGCCGTTTATTGCTCGCTGCCAAGCGTGCAAGTTCTTCTTGATGATTCTTTAGCCGGGTTGTTTCCTCGGCCTCTGAACGCTCCAGTCCGGTAGCTAGGTTACTTGCATGATGGCCACCGGCCAGTGCTGCAAGCGTGAGGAATGCCGCAAAGATAAGTAATACGGCTAAGGCGGAACGGTCTCGTTTCAAGATTTTCCATTCCAAATTCAGAACTGTTTTCCAGGTATTCATACGACCCTCACACGCTGTGCGGAGCGAAGTGCCAGAACGAGGGCACCGGTAAGCCATGCTAGCAAAATGAAGACGCTTGTTGCATGGGTGCGAAGAGCAAAGAGCATCGATGGCGTCTCGTAGGTAAAAGGCGGAACTTTTTTCCAAAGGTCTGGTCCTGCTCGATATTCCCAGCCTTCATCGCCTGCATTCTCGGCGAAGTCTTTGTTTAGCTGTGCAACCAACTTTTTTCGCCAGGTTTCGGCATGGTCCGTAAAGTGACGGTGGTGGGCGAAGTCGGTGCCCGCCAGCCCTGCAGAGAGCGTTCTCATAGCAACAAATGGAGAGAGCATTCCGGCCAGCCCTACAGCTTGTTCTTGGGCGTTAATATTATCATCCAAGGATTCCATGTGATGGTCGTAGATCATGTCTTCCCAGCGCGCTTCGGCTTGAAGCTCAAGCCCACTGATTTGAGAACCCATCACCAGCATACCGGTGTTGGAAAGTTTTTGTTCTGCCATCAAGTCGGAAATGATGGCTTCGATGGCGGTCTCACGTTCCATCTTTCCATCAACCCCTTTTTCAAGGCTTTCGGAAACGTTGCGAGCAAGCTCGGCTTGGCTTGGTAATGGCTGGACCGCGCCAGCAAATTCGGTAGCAGCTCTCGGCATGACAAGGCAAAACAACCCCCAGATGCCAATCATGGCCACCAAGGCGGCTCGTGAGGAAGGCGCAGCGGCTGAGGCATAAAGTGTGAGGCCTCCGAAAATTGAGAAATAGGTTCCGTAGCCTAGGGCAAGGAGACCTAACCGTAACACGGTAGACCCATCTCCGGCTCCAAGCATCCATAAACACCCCACTAGGATAGCTCCCGCGGGAATGAGTAATGCGGAAATGACCGTGCCTAAGGCAATGGATTTGCCCCAGAATAAAGTCTTGCGATTTACACCCGTGCTGAGGAGCTGCCGAAGTGTTCCACTCTCACGCTCGCGACTCCAAAGCCCGTGACCCAGTGCAATGATCAGCAAAGGAACAAGTTGCAGAAGTACGGTAGCAACAGAGAAATTGCCCATGCGCTGAAGGCTTGCGCTGTCTTGTGCCGCTGAGTGTGCTGCGAGGTTTCGTTTATGCGCTTCGATTTTGACTGAACGCCCGAGGTAAGCAGAAACCCCGGGATCCATAGCGGTGACGACGCTGGTGGGCGCGAAGACGTGCGTACCATAATGCGCCGCGACGTGAGGGTTTTTATCCCCTTGGTCTTCCCATTGCTTCGCCGCTCGTTCCCGCGCATGCTCGCGTGCTTCCTGCGCTTTAATCGTTTGTTGGGCACCAAACGCTAAGGCAGCCATGGCCAAAATAATGACAAGACCTCCTAGAAGGCGAAGCCGTCCGTCGCGAATGATTTCTTTAATTTCTTTGTGGGCAACCCAGCGAACCAAAGACATCAGGCTCGTCTCCTAGTCATGCATGTGCTCAAGGTAAATACGCTCGAGGTCATTATGAGATACATCCTGTGCCGCAAATTGTGAAACGAGTTCGCCTTGTTTCATAATGCCAATACGGGTGGCTATCTCTCGTGAACGAAATAAATCGTGAGTGGCCATGAGTACTGCGACGCCGTCGTCTCGTAATGAACAAACCAGCTCGGAGAATTCATTCGAGGCTTTGGGGTCGAGCCCTGAGGTAGGTTCGTCGAGCAGAAGCAATTCGGCTTTACGGGCAATGGCCATGGCGATACCAACCTTTTGGCGCATCCCCTTGGAATAGGTGCCTACGGGGCGGTCCACGAAGTCTGTTGGTAGCCCTGCTCGTTTGAGAGTAGCCCGAAGGTATTCCTCGTTTGTGTCGGAGGCGCCGGCGAGTGTTGTGAAATATTCAAGGTTTTCGATGCCGCTCAAGTTTTTGTAGAGCATGACGTTTTCAGGAATATAAGCCAAAAACTTCTTAGTCTCTAAGGGATACTGTGAGACTTCAAGGCCTTTGATTTTTGCACTGCCAGAAGTGGGTTCAATGAATCCTAGAAAAAGCTGTATCGTGGTCGTTTTACCGGCCCCGTTTGCTCCGAGAAGGCAAAAGACTTCACCTTTGTCGACGGCTAGATCGAGCCCGCGGAGAGCAGGGTGGTCGCCGTAATTTTTAACGAGGCTGGTTGCCTGAAGAAACATAGAAGACTCTTTCGTTGGGGACCGTCTCTGGCATTACACCAGGCAAAGACGTGTCGTCAATCGTAGGTTAATCTAGTCGTCAAGGTTCCCGGACGAGCGTGCAGCCTGGTCTACTTACTAAGCAGTTGGGACCAGAGCGGGCGGGAGGCCCACATCGTGAAAAACATCACTGCGGGTCCCCGCTTATTCTTACTCCACAAGAACTTAAACTGAGCCTGCATGAAGGGCGCGCTTAGAAATGAATCGGCGACGCCGATCGATTCCTTGGCGTTTACCGTCTTGAGTGCGTCTAATTCACCTGGGCCTCTGAATTTTCTAGTGGCGCCGTTCGCTATCCATTCTTCAGCGATGCGCTGGGCTTCGCTCATGAGATTTTCATGGTCAGCTGTATACTGCACCAAGCCGGCAGCTTTAGCCTCGGCAGCGGTTGGTTTCCAGCCGTCTTCGCCAAGCATTCGGTCCGCGTTACGAGCACCCATCAGTGTTTCAAAGTGGACGCTTGAGCAGCCTTCGGGGCTTACACCGAGCGCCGCGAAAGGCGTTGAGAACGTAGCTTTGTTGGAGGCGATGATTCCGTCGGCCAAAGTTGCCGAGGTAACAGCAGCTCCAATAGCAGGACCGTTGGCTGCGACGAGGAAGGGTTTTGGGAAATCTAAGAACGCTTCAAACAGCGCCTGATTATGTTCAACGATACTGTCGTGGAGGGCTTGAGGGTGGCCCAGCTTCATGGAGCCGCCCAAGTTCACACCAGCGCAGTAGTAGGGATCTGTCCCCGTGAGCACGAGTGCTTTCGTGTTGTCATCTGCTGCTGCTTCTTTAAAAGCCGCCTTGAGCTCATCCATCATATCCATGCTCCACCCATTCAGTCGTTTGGGGCGGTTCATAGTAAGTGTCGTTACTCCATTGAGTGTGGAACGCAGGATGTAACGTTGAGCGGAAGAGTTGGTTTTGGCTTCGGGCATGGTCGGCTCCCTTTTGAACAAAGTCGTTAACGCGCAGAGTCATATCCGGGTTGAATAAGCTCTGCAAGAGGCTCCGCGTGGGCTCTCAATGATTGTCGTCAGGGATATTGCCAGTAATCCTATAATACAGAGCAAAAATAGCATGGAGCATGAATAGACCCGTGAAGGTGGTGGTGAAGAGTCGAAGAGCGATGATGGCTGTTGAAAGTGTGGCCGTGTCGGCGGTGAGCAGGTGCCCAGTCCAGCCGAGAATGGAGCAGACCAAGGTCGTGACCATGCACGATTGACACCTTCCGAGCTTGGCTCTTATCAAATTCTTATTGCAGCTTTTACATGACATCTTGGGCACCATCCCGCGTGGTCACGGTGTAGGTCAACTCTTTGAGGGCGTTACTTCACTTCGATAGTACGCGGGGAATAATGCTCGGGTCACAAAGGAAGTAAACGTGTCAGGGCTGTGCATATTTCGGAAAAATTGCCTGAGCACCTAAGAAGGTTCGAATTATAAACCAACATACATAATAATTCTCAGATGCACACATATGCGCACCTTTGAGCACACTAAGTATCTGTTATTAGACGCCTTTTTTGATTGATGGATGTGTTCTTATGTATTAGCGTATGGGTCAGGGTACGCGTCTTACCTGTCTGAATACTGCTGAATTTGCCCAAACAAAGCAGTATTTGAGGCAACAAACGCTGAATCTACATAGTGCCATGCTCCTCAGGCACAGGTGGATTCATAAGAGGTAACGATGCTCAGTTCTTTGGTTTTAACGCTCTTTCTCGCGTCCTCGCCAAATTATTATCACAGCACGGTCGGTGAGGTTGAACTCGTCTCTGTCCGGGATACCGTCGTCTTGCGCAGTCTTGACGGAGAGCCCGAGGGCGCGGTCCTACGCATGCTTCGAAACGTAAACGCCGAGCGCATCTATCGGAACGATTACCTCATCAAGCGCGAAGCTATCGCGGATGCACAGTGGCTCGTTAAAATGACAACACTGCACAAGATGGCTCAGCTCACCGTATTTCGGAGACCCGGGTTCGACGATATTTACGTATCGGATGGCAGGGTGAATGCCGGTTTTGATCCTCAACGTCCTCTCGCGACCATAGAAACGACTGTCCAGGCCCTCGGAGGCGCTTCAGTTAAGGCAACTCACCCAACCTTGGGTTGGTACGATGTGCAAGTTAAAGACCCGGCCCAAGTGCTTGAAGTGGCGAACCGTTTGGTGGAGTCAGGGCAGGTGCGTTTTGCGCATCCTGATTTTATCTACAAAAAATCGCGCATGTTTAATCCGAACGATGAACTTGAAGGATACCAGTGGCACCTTGACCAGATCTCGGTGCAAGGCGCCTGGAACTCGGAGCAGGGTAACGCTGGTATTCGAATCGCAATTATTGATTCCGGTGTGGATCTCGACCATCCGGATCTCTACGGAAAGCTCGTAGAACCCTACGATGCATTGGACCAAGATTATAACCCAAATCCCGATGGCAACGATGCGCATGGTACAGCGTGTGCGGGCTTGGCAGCGGCTCAGACCGACAATGGTGAGGGTATAGCAGGCGTTTGTCCCAACTGCTCCATCATTCCCATTCGTATTATGGGCGAGCAAGGTTGGGGCCGTTATGGCGCCGATGTTGATGCATTTGTATGGGCAGTTGATAAAGGCGCTCATGTTCTTTCAAATAGCTGGGGCGCAGGGCAGGCCACTGAAGTTCAACCCAATATGGAAGAGGCAATCCAATATGCTGCTCAAAATGGACGTGGTGGTTTGGGTGCGATTGTTATGTTTGCTGCCGGTAATGAGTACCGGGAGAACTACAGTTATGAACTGGCCAGCCATCCGTTGGTGCTGGGAGTAGGAGCAACGGGTAGCAATGGTAGCAAAGAAGATTATTCAAATTTCGGTTGGGAACTCGACTTCGTCGCGCCAGCCGGTTCGGTAACGACGGATATTGGTGGATACAACGGATACAGCAACAATGATTATAGCTATAGTTTTGGCGGTACAAGTGCAGCGTGCCCGGTTGCCGCTGGCGTCGTTGGCCTTGTGCTTGGCTTAAACCCAGGTCTTAGCCGTGCCGACGTGTTTCAGATTATGAATGGGTCAGCAGATAAAGTTGGTAATGTGTCATATTCGGACGGCTTCAGCCCTTACTATGGGAATGGCCGAATCAATGCGTACACCGCTATCCAGTTAGCAGCGGGAACCAACCCTTGCGTTCCATCCCCTGAAGATTGCGGGAATGGTACCGATGATGATTGCGACGGACAGGTTGATGAAAACGACTCCGACTGCGCGCCGGATGCCGGCCTAGTTGGAGCACCTTGTTTGGCCGATAATGAATGTCCAAGTAATGGTTTTTGTATCACACAGTCTCAATATGATTACCCTGGCGGGTATTGCACAACTTACTGCAGCGCATCCTGCCCTTCGGGAGATATCTGTGTCGACGTTGGTGGTGACACATCCATTTGTTATGATGGATGTTCGCAAACCAGTGATTGTCGTGACGGCTACGACTGCCTTGATTTGGAAGCAGGACAAACTGGATGCGTGCCGTCTTGCACGGTTTCTGGGTGTGCAGAAGGATATGTCTGCGACGAATATTCGGGCGATTGCGTGAATGGTAATGCTGGACCGGCCGGAGCGGCTTGTTTAAATAATTCAGATTGCGCCGATGGTAATTCCTGTTACGACGAAAATACATACGACCTACATGGCGGATTTTGCGGTGATGTTTGTGACTCGGACCCATGCGGCGAGAACGACAGCTGCATTGATATGGGCAGCGTCAATCTGTGCTTAGATGATTGTCTTTACAACGCTGATTGCCGCGAGGGCTATTCCTGTTATCCCATCGATGAAAATGATGGAGTCTGTTGGCAGTCTTGTGAGTATGCGGGCTGCCCGGAAGGGGAGAGCTGCAATGAGTATGGGCTCTGTGGAGAACAGCAACCACCCATTGTAGGTGAGCCCCCGGTAGATGAGAATAGCTCCGAGAGCGATCCTAACCAGTCTAATCCGTCTGATAATGAGAGCGGCGAAATTGATGATACTCAGTCGGCTGGCAACGACGGTGAGGCCAGCTCAGAAATGGGTGATGATGGAGTAATCGGCACAGGAGATGAAGGTATGGCGGCTGAAGGTGAAGGGTGCTCTTCTACTCAGTCTCAGCCTTGGATGTTACTGCTATTGTCTGGGCTCTGGTTAAGAAGACGAATGCCGAAAATGGGTCTGGCGCCAGTTCGGCACTAGCGCTTTTTTCTCGCTTTTTTGGTCTTCTTCTTATTCTTGGGTGGGCGAGTCGGTCCAGCTCTTGTTGGGCCTTCCGCGCCATCTGCTCCCGCTTGAAATCGAGGACCGTTCGACTCAGGGCGAGTGAGTTCTCTACGAAGCTTCTCCATGTCGTCGGCCAGAGGCACATCGAATCGCATTTTTAACTGGGTGCTTGGATGGTCGAACCCGAGGACAGCAGCATGAAGAGCAACTCTGGGTAGTCTTCTTGAAGATCCGGCATTACCGTAGAGCTTATCACCGAGGACTGGGTGCCCTGCTTCTGCTAAATGAATTCTAACCTGGTGGGTACGCCCTGTTTCCAGTGTGGCTTCCACGAGGGTTGCTCCTCGCAGGCGCTGAATAATCTTGAAGTGGGTGACTGCACGTTTTCCGTCTTCGCTATCACCGGTTCCTCGTTTACCGTCGCCGCGGTTTCGGACCAGATTGCTTTCAACAGTCCAGCTGTTTCTTCCTGGGCGGCCTTGCACAATGGCAAGATAACGTCTTTCAATATCATGAACTTCAAAAAGCTCTTTGATGCGGTACTGGCTGTCTTCGTCCAGTGCAACCATCATCACACCAGATGTTTCTTGGTCAAGTCGGTGCACCGCATAGGAGTCGTCACAGACTTTGCCGATAAAGCTAACCACATCTGTTTTGTTCTTCTGATTGTTGGCTTTCACGCTTAGCCAGCCACTGGGTTTGTTGACCACCGCTATATTGTAATCACGATGCAGTATGACGATGTCACGGCCGGGCGTTAATTTGCGTGCATCAGGAATATATTGAACTTCGTCAGGATAAACCATTCGTCCAGCGTCGGCGGTAGGAACGCCACGAACCAACACTTTGCCGGTGGCTCCAGCCTGCTTGATTTCAGCATTGCTAAGACCTAAATCCTTGAGGACTTGTCGCAAAACAACTTGAGGATCCGGCTCACTTTGAATGGCGTCTTCCATTATCTTGCCTGGATACCAGCGCGCTCTTGGCGAGCTTCATCAGCCAGGTACTCTTCAAACCCTTTGTGCAGATCATGGAAGTGTGTGCCGTCGAGTTCAACCACTCGGGTTGCCAGCGTGTTTACGAATTCCACATCATGGGATGTAAAGAGTAGGGTGCCCTGAAATTGTGTCAGGGCATTGTTGAGTGCCGTGATTGATTCAAGGTCGAGGTGGTTGGTGGGGCTGTCAAGCAGCACAACGTTAGGGTCACGGAGCATGATTCGCGCTAACATGCAGCGCATCTTTTCTCCGCCCGATAATACATTTGCACACTTGAGAACGTCTTCACCGCTAAAGAGCATTCGGCCAAGAAAGCTTCGAACAAAGTTTTCTTCCTTTTGCTCTGAAAATTGGCGAATCCAATTTACCAAGTTGTCGTCGGTATTAAAGAAGGTGTCATGGTCTTTCGGCAGGTAACCGCGGTTCGTAGAATGGCCCCATCGAAGTTCACCGGAGTCAGCTTGCGCTTCGCCCGCCAAGATATCCATCAAGGCGGTGACTGCATGATCTGGTCCAACAAATGCGACTCGCTCACCCTTGCCGATATTCAAATGAAGGTCTTTGAATAACACTTCACCATCTACGGTCTTGGTAAGATGCTCTACAAAGAGAACCTCTTTGCCAAGATCGCGTTCAGGTTTGAATACGATGTAGGGGTACTTCCTTGATGACGGTTTGATGTCGTCGAGTGAGATTTTATCCAGCAACGCTTTTCTGCTTGTAGCTTGTTTGGACTTCGAGGCGTTGGCGCTAAAGCGCGCGATGAAAGATTTTAGTTCCTTCATCTTGTCTTCTTTTTTCTTGTTTGAGTCTTGGCGCTGAGTAAGGGCCATCTGACTTGTCTGATACCAGAATGCATAGTTTCCGGTGAAAAGTGTGACTTTCTGAAAATCGATATCGGCAATGTGCGTACAAACTTTATCAAGAAAGTGTCTGTCGTGAGAAACCACAACCACCGTGTTCTTGAAATTTAGTAGGAAGTCTTCAAGCCACAGGATGGAGTCCACGTCGAGGTGGTTTGTAGGCTCATCGAGTAGCAGTACGTCAGGGTCACCGAATAAAGCCTGTGCCAACAAAACACGAACTTTTTCGCTGTCTTCCAGGTCTTGAACAAGTAACTCTTGCTGCGCAGTTGTGATTCCTAGGTTTGCTAGGAGCTGCCCAGCCATCGCTTCTGCTTCCCACCCGTTCATGTCAGCAAACTCAGACTCGAGTTCGGCTGCCTTCATGCCGTCGTCATCATTGAAGTCAGGCTTCGCGTAAATCGCGTCCTTTTCTTGCATCACGTTCCATAAGCGGCTGTGGCCTTGGATCACGGTATCCAGAACTTTGACTTCATTGTACTCAAAATGGTTCTGCCTGAGCATGCTCAAACGTAGACCTTTGGGAATGGAAACACTTCCGCCGCTTGATTCTTGCTCGCCAGATAGACATCTTAAAAAGGTCGATTTACCGGCACCGTTGGCACCGATAAGCCCATATGAGTTACCAGGCGTGAACTTGATATTTACGTTTTCAAAGAGGGTTCTACCGGCGAACGAAAGTGTTAAGCCATCGGTCTGAATCATTTGTCTATCCTCGTCCTGTTTAGAACTTATTAAGTTTCATGAACCAAAGCGCTGGTCTCAGCTGCTTGGTCTAGTTCTTCTGTTGCCAACCGAAGCTGATTGCCCTGGTTTGTTGCGTTTTTTCGGAGGACGGTTGCCACCTGCAGCCGGCTTGTTGCCCGGTCTAGGATTTCTGGCCGGCTTTGCCTTTTGAGCCCGTGGTTCACCATCTCGGTTGGCAGGTGCCTTTGCTTTTGGCTTAAGGCGCTTCGGCGCATCAGCTGATGTTTCAGAGTTTGCCCGTGCAGGTTTGCCGTTTGTGTTCGAGCGTGGCCGGTCCGAATTGTTTTCGTCGGGCTTTCTCTTTCGTGCTGGCTTTGAAGATTGCCCACGACCTGATGCATTACTACGCTGGTCTCGCGAATTACCGCGGTTGTGGCTTCGTCTGCCTGAATTGCTCGGCTTGGTGGCTCGATTACGTGGATCGGGGTCGTCGCAATGAATGAACTCTTCAAGAATGTTTTGAGGTATGTCCTGGTCGATACGACGCTCGATGGCGCGAAGCATCGAACGGTCTTCTGATGTGATGAAGGTGCAGGCTTTGCCTGTGCATTCTGCTCGCCCGGTTCTACCGATTCTATGCGTGTAGGCTTCTGGCGTGTCTGGCACATCGTAGTTGATTACGTGAGACACTTTCGAGACATCGATACCTCTGGCGGCGATATCGGTCGCAACGAGGATATCAAGCTTGCCTGATTTAAATCCGCGCATGACCCTTTCTCTCGCATTTTGCGACATGTTTCCTTGGAGTGCTGCGGCATTGAAGTTGGCGCGGTCCAGTTTGTCTGCAAGCGCCTTGGCACCTCTTTTAGTTCGAGTGAAAATGATCGCTCGGCTTACATCGTCCGTCCGTAGGATATGCTCAGTGAGGCGAACTTTGCGCCGGTGGTGCACGGGGTAGACAACTTGTTCGATGAGATCGATTGGCTTCTTATTTTCAAGTTCTACAACTGTTGGGTCGTCAAGCATTTCATCTGCGAGGTGACGAATTTCCTTAGGCATGGTGGCCGAGAAAAGCAGGTTCTGGCGCTTTCGCGGAAGATGTTTCAATATTTTTCGAATGGAGACCAAGAAGCCCATGTCGAACATATGGTCGGCTTCATCGAGGACGAGTGTTTGGACATGGCCGAGCTTTACGAAGCCTTGGCCGATGAGATCCAGCAAGCGACCAGGGCAAGCGACAATGATGTCGGGTCGCTGACGCAGACCGGCTACTTGTGGGCGTTGTCCAACGCCGCCGTAGATAGTGATCCCCTTGATACGTGTACACGATGCGAGTGTTCGGATTTCGTCAGCGATTTGCGCTGCAAGTTCCCGTGTTGGCGCAAGAATCAGGGCTGTTGGGCCTTCGCATGGGTCTCGAGCAATCCGCTCGAGAATTGGAATAGCAAAGCCGGCTGTTTTCCCTGTGCCGGTTTGGGCAAGACCGAGGATATCGTCGCCAGCAAGTGCCGCGGGCAGCGTTTTTGCTTGGATTGGGCGTGGTTCAGTAAACCCAGCATTTTGAATTCCGCGCATGATGTTAGGATGAAGGTCGAATTTTGCGAACCCGTTGACGGGCTGCTCTTGAGATTGAGACATAGGAAGGCTCCGGTTATAGCGCCGTAGGGCCTTGTTAAGCCCTTTGACGTCCAAACCCATACAACAGCGATAGGAAAGATAAATTTGGTGTTTCGACGCGCGCCTCACATGATGGAGGTCCTGCTGTGCGTCGGGGCAGGCTTTCGATAAGCGGGCCCGAGTGTGCCCCTACTAGTGGATGGGAAACCGTCTGACAAGATGGTTTTTTGATTTATTTACATGGTTTCGGGTTTGGCTGGTCGTTTTTGGGTTGCGATAACTCTACTTAATCGTCTGTTATGAATGCGTTTTTATCGAATTAGGCCGAACCGATAGTGCCTTTGTCGGTAGTAGGTTGGCCACGCGTGGTGAGGGTACGCTCAACCATTGTGTTGAACAAAGCATCGAGAGCCAAGTATGTTTCTTCGCCTTCAAGGATGCGGAGGGCTCGCGAAATGGCCTCGAACGTTCCAAGGCCACCTGGCTTAGGCTCATTTCGCAAGCGATACCGGGTGGGTCCCATATCGGGGAGGGTTACCCGGCTGAGACCTTTTAGGACGGGCTCGCGCTGCGTAGACTTTGCGGCTTGGCGCCAACTGCCGTCTGGAACCACCAGGGTCACGGGTCTTGGATCTTGTTTAACCAGTTCAGGTGTTAAGATTTCTGCGTCATCACTTGGGTAAAGTAAAAGGGTGCGGCGCTCGTGAGTCACTATTCCTTCGGAGGAAAATGGCTGGTCCTGCCGGCCACGTAACCTAATTTCTGAATTCGGCGCAGCGAGGGAAAAAAGGGGCGCAGTCGCGGTTGGTTTACTCCATTCGCGGTGATGCATTACGACGATAACACGGGTCTCTAAGTCGAGCTTTGGAATGAGAGCACAGAGGCAGTCGGCAACGTGCATACGGCAAGCAGGGCAGCGGTCGCTGCGTTTAGAACGGGTACCCATGGGTGACTCACGCGTTTATCAATGTATCGGTGCGCTTCATACGGTCGGTCGGCCAACAAGCTCTAAGGGCGGTGGTATTCCGCAACGGCTTCAACTGGGTGGAGCGTTTCGTAAATTCTAGCGAATGTAACTTTCACGCGCTCATCTTCAATCGAGTCAACTGCTGCATTGTATAGCCATTGAGCGATACGTTCGCTGGTGGGACTAAACGGAAACACGGTGACTTTCATGCCACCGGGGAACCGATTCTCCGCACCGCCAAGCCGTGTAACCACGCGCTCGCAGGTGTCTGCGGTATTGTGAAGGGGAATCCGACTTTGCAGCAATAATTTACCCACTGGCTCCAGTGAACCACCGATGTCGTTCCAAGTCTCTTCGCCTATGGCGAGGCTATGGTCGAGCAGATCGTGACAAGGCTTGAGGATTTCACGCTTCAATACCGCGAAATCGACGACAAACCCCTCTTTGTCGAGCTCAGCCGCATGAAGGCCAACCTCAAACTTCCAAGTGTGTCCGTGGATATTGATACAGTGTCCCTTGTGCCCACGGATATGGTGGGCAAAGTCGACGTCAATGCTTTTATATATTCTAAACATGTCCAGAACCGCTTAGTCGCGGTTGACCTGAAAAAGCAACCAGAAAACAGGGTAAAACGAAATTCTTCCGTATTAATCGGCCGTCAGCGCATCAAGATCAGCCACATGGACCAACAAAGAGCTGATATCGTCGTCGCTTGAGTCACGCTCACGCTTGTAAGTGGCCACCCAAGCGGTTCGGCCGCTGATGTCGATGGCCGGGAAGCTTCCAAATGCTCCGTTGCTCAGTAGCGTGGTGTACGACCAGCCATCTGCTGTTTGGAATGCCAAAACGAGGTCGTTGGCAGTTTGGTCGCCGTAGGCTATGTAAAATGCTCCGGTGTCATCAAATGATACATCGGCACCCATACCTACAAGATGCAAGCTACTCGTTCGGAATCCGTCATCAACTTGAGCGTGGGTCGCCTCGGGGTCGAAGAGGGATGTGCCGCTCATTGCCCACAGTGTTTCGCCGCCGAGGGCTTGATAGGCGATGCCTACGCTGGCGCCATCGTTGCTTACACCAAGGCTCGAGTGAAGGCCCACGTCGTCTCCTTCAACACACGCTACAGGACCCGTTGTAAAGCCGGCGTCAGCAGAGCTGCCCGTTGTAAATTCGCCTTGAGCACCTCGTAGGTGTTTTCGGATGCTGTCGTAATAAGTGATGACCGGTTTGTCGTCTTGGATAGCGATTGAGGTGAAGAGACCAACACCTTCTAGCACGCCGGATATGCCGGAGTAGGGAGTTGCGAATAGGCATGCGGACGTTTCATCGGCAAGCACTACGCAAGTGAATCCTGTCTCACAGCTGGTTTCACATGCTGTACTCGCTTCAAGGCAAACACTGGTGTTCGAGTCATCACGGACGCAAGCGTCACCCTCTGGGCAGTTGCCGCCACAAGGTGCTGAGAAACCAGCAGGAAGAACTTGCGCGCATGCTGGTTCCATGGCGCCGCCCGCATCAACGCAGCTTTCACCGCACTCGCATGCCTCGCACGCTTCAGACACAAGGTTGCAGGTTGCTAAACCATTTTGAGATACACAGACTTCGTTTTCTAAGCACATTCCATTGCATGAGGTAACTTCTTCAACCGGATGAATCTCAAAATCGTCACCTGAGCTTGGCGTGGCGGTTGTAGAACGAGCATACATCGGTCCCGTAACTTCAACGGTGGATCCGTCTGCAGCCGTTACCGACCGGCGGTGTGCATAATAGCTAATGTGAATCATGCCGCTGCCATCAACGACGATAGAAGTATAGCGCCCAACATCGCCCATAGAATCATCGACGGTAAATGTTTCAAAAGCTCCAGAAGAGCCATGAGCAAGCTTTAAGCTTTGATTGGCAACGTCGTAGTAAGAGATATAGCTGACTCCATTGACGGTTGCGATTGCCGTGTGCTGACCTACGTCTTCACCTGGGTCTGCGATACCATCTCGTGGACCTGCGGGGTCGGCGACAACGGTGCCGCTGGTCGGTACGCCGTCGATGTATTCGATAGACTCAAGGGCACCTGACAAATTGCCGTGTGTTGCAAAAATAAGGTCGCCGTAGGTTGTGTCGTAAGCTGATACGACTGCTCCTGATTCTGAAGCTGAGATATCCGCGAAGCGCCCCCAGGCACCCGGATTGAGTGGTGGTAACGTTTCGCATCGGCAGGAAACTTCACAGCACTGGTCGAAGAGCATGCTATCTGGATCTGCATAAACAAGAATGGCGGAGCTTCCGCAGTCTTGAGAGCAGCTGGTCTCGGTCGCGCTAAGGGTAGGGGTACTTTCACAACGGTTGGTGTCGATGTTGCAGACCTGGCCATCGGAACAGCCACCTTCGCAGGGAGCAGCGTTAACGCAGCGCTCGTTAAATGCCACGCCACCACTTGGACAGGCACCTGTTGAATCAACGGACGGCCACCCGCAAGAGAATGTTGTCTCACTGGCGGAGTGTTGGATGTAAGGGCGGTCTAGGCAGCGTTGCCCACCTTCGCAATCGGCATCGGAACCACATTCTGTGATACGCGAGGCTGCTGTTTGACAAGAACCACCGGGATCGCAGAACTGGCCGGGGCAACAATTTGGAGCCAACTCTCCGGCGTCACAACGAGCCTCAACGCACATCCCTTTGACGAAACGCTGGCCATCTGAACAAGGAGAATCTCCAAGGGCCGGACGTGTACCAGACTCCATGCAGGACCAGTCGGGTTTTGGCGCCAGGACATCTTCTTTAGAGCAGCCAGAACCAAGGACCCAAGCTAGGATGATACCACTGAGGGTGATGAGCATGGTCTGTCTAATAAGTGTCATTTGCATTGAATTCATTGCCTCACATCATTTATTTATCGCGGTCATCGCCGCATCGATTCGTCATTGAAGCTTACCAGCGTAGGTTTCTGTGTCCAGCCAGCTTTTTGAAACAGCTTGTATTCCATGCCCTTATACCAACTTTTGATGATCAAGCATGATGCAGCGCGTTAGCTGTTTTGAGTGTTGAGATGAATCGGTTTGACGTAGTCCCGCATGTGGTGCATAGTCACACAAAGACCTCCCGACGAGCTGGGACACTGCGGGTCCATGAAACGGATCGGTTGAGGTAAGGCACATGGTGCCATTTGAAAGCTAAACTTAAGTTTTTATTGGGGAAAGCGCTAAAACACCGCAAACACGGCGCATGGTAAGGTTTTAAATGCCAGAGACAGTTACGGAGGCAGACGCACAAGATCTGCCCAAAGAAGAGGTGGTTGCCCAAGCAGAGGCGATCGAAGAAGTTAAAGAAAATTCGGAGGTTACTGAAGTTGAAGCGGCTGAAGCTGTGACGACTGATGATGACTCTGCTCCTGAGGCTCAAGCAGCTACTGAGGACTCCGAAGCTCAAACAACAGACGAAGAGGCGCCGGTGGCTCGCAATGGCTTGATCTTCTCGGAACGTCCTTTCAGTGACTTTCCGATCGGGGACAAGCTAAAAGAAGCGCTCGCAGAGATGAAATACGAATATCCAACGGATGTTCAAGAAGAAGTCATCGATGCTGCGTTGAAGGGAAGCGACCTCGTTGTACAAGCTAAGACCGGTAGCGGAAAGACTCTCGGGTTTGGTTTACCGATCTTAGAGCGATTCGAGCCAGGTTGTGGTGAGCCTTGTAAGCCAAAGGTCTTGGTTCTGACACCTACGCGTGAGCTTGCTCACCAAGTAGCTCAGGAATTTCGACGGGTCGGCGAGGCGAACGGCAATAAGATTTTTGCGGTTTACGGTGGCGTTCCGTTATCGAGACAAGTTGGTGCGTTGAAATCAGGAATTGATATCCTGATTGCTACACCGGGTCGTCTGCTTGATCATATTCGGCGTAAGAATGTTTCGCTAGAAGGTATTCAGACGGCTGTTTTGGATGAAGCTGATGAGATGCTCTCGATGGGCTTTTGGGATGATGTAACGTCACTCCTAGAGCAGTGCCCTGAAGGACGCCAAGTCATGCTATTTTCAGCGACTCTGCCGTACCAAATTGCGAAAGCGGCTGCACATTATCTAAAAGACCCTGTGCGAGTCGATGTTTCCGGAGACGTGCTCACAGTAGACGGTATCGATAATACCATCTTCCACGTGTTGCCCGACCTCCCGAAGCCACGTCAATTGCTTTATCTGCTGGAAGAAGAACGACCAAGCAGTGCAATTGTTTTCTGTAACACCCGAAATGAGACAGAGGTTATTGCAAAGTACCTATGTCAAAATGGGTTTGTAGCAGAAGCGTTGAGCGGAAGTTTTCGTCAGCGTGAACGTGAACGTGTTATGGGACGGATCAAGAGCGGAGCACTTCGCTACATGGTCGCTACCGATATTGCTGCTCGCGGCATTGATATTGAGCACCTATCGCATGTTTACAACTATTCACTACCGGAATTCTCGGAAGTTTACTTGCATCGCGTAGGCCGTACTGGTCGCGCAGGTCGCAGTGGCAAGGCCGTTAGCCTTGTTGATGGTAAAGGCTTGGGTACCTACACGGTATTAGAGCGAAAATTTAATGTTAAATTTACCGAAATTGAACTTCCAAACGAAGAAATTGTCCTCCGGAAGAGGAGTGAGAGAATTATGAAAGATTTACTCGATAAGGCATCAGTCGCAGAGACTAGCCAGCACCGTCCAGCAGCTGAAGATATCATCAAGAATGAGGATTCCGCTGAAATTGTAGCATTCCTACTCAAGTCATACTTCGGCCAGCAAGCCGCTGATGCAACGAAGAGTGGCAATGGGCCGCGTCCGCAAAAGCGTGACCGCAATCCTGATGAGAATCGGGAAGCACGTGGCGAAAATGGTGGAGATGACGATGATGGCAGAAGCCGTCGTCGCCGTCGTCGTCGCGGTGGCCGTGAAGATGGTGGTGAGCGTAACGACCGTAATGACCGCAACGACCGTGGTGGTCGCGGCGGCCGAGATCGTAAGCCACGTGGCGAGCGTAACGAGCAAGCAGCATCCGGTGGTGGTGAAACTGCTACTGCACCCGCAGAGGATGGTATGCGCCACCTCAAAGTGAACATCGGTTTTGACGACGGCTTTAAGGGTCGTGGTGCCATTGCGAAGAAGATTACTTCACTCGCAGGACTCAACGATGGAATCGTTAGCGAGATTGAATCTAAGCGCAATCACGCCGTTCTCAAAACGACACCTGAGGTTGCAGATCTCTTGGTAGAGCGTGTTGACGGTGCTCAAATTGGTAAAAAGATTCTTTCTGTATCTATTGCTTAATCTAACTTAACGCTAAGGAGACACCCGTATGACGCGGCGTCGTTCCAAGGCCGAAGTTGAGATGGAAAACCTACTGGGGACGCTTGAGCCGTCCTCAGAGCGTTTTCGTGTGCTCGCTGCGGCTCGTGATTTTAAAGCTTCCTGGGTAATCTTGGGTGAGATTCTCACAACAGTTCGTGATTCAAACGCATACAAGGAGTGGGGCTACGTAAACTTCGAAGCGTATGCTCGCCGAGAGTTACGATTACGGTCCGATACGGCCAGCAAGCTTACACGAAGCTACTCCTTTCTAAAGGAGCACGAGCCGGAAGCATTGCAGACCCGACAGCAGAAAGATTTACCTCCATTGGATGTGGTCGATCTACTGACGCGAGCAAGAGACCGAGCGAAAGTATCGGACGAGGATGTCCAGGCGATTCGCGAAGAAGTGTTTGAGGACGGCGCTAACCCAACTCGGCACGCTGTTGTGAAACGTTTTCGTGAGATTGATCCTGATGCGTTTCGCGGAAAGCCACGTGCTCCGAAAGAGGTAGGTGGAAGCGAAGATTTACGTAAAGCGCTGCTTCTCGGCGAGCGCTTTGAAACCTTGGTCACGCAGCATCCGGCTTTGTCGGATAACGCCAAAAAGGTTTTGAGCCAGGTTGTCGATGAAGTTCGCCAAGCTTTTGAGGCCACTAAAAAGGCCGAGGAAGAAGCGTCGGAATTAGAGCCGGTTGCAGTAAGCGCTTAAGCTCTCTCTCTCTCTCTCGGTTTACCCTAAATTGCTTGGCCTGCTTGGCTTCAAACGATTACTCACGGTAGCATCTAGCATGAAGACCTTCATTGCTTTTTGTCTCACATGTTTTTGTTTCACGGCACCTGCTTTTGCCGATTTCGGTGATATCGCGGTCGGTGGAAACCTTGGAGTTGGGTATACTGAAGTTGACAACGGAAGTGGTCCGCCTCCCGAGGGGATCGATACTTGGATCTTTGCGAACCCGCAGTTTGCGTTTAGGCTCGGGTTATTAGACTGGCTTCATTTAGATATCGCCCTTGGTACATTTATTTCTGATATCTCTTTCAACCCGAATATCTCATTAGGCTTCACCGGTGCCATCGACGTCTGGACAATCGTACCTGAGTTCACTGTAGGTGGCTTTGCCGTTATGGGTGATGGTGGGCAAGGTATCGGTGGCGGTCTACGAACTGCGTTGGCCCTAAGGTACCATCTCGACCCCAGTTGGTCGGTCGCTATGGGTGGTGAGCTAAATCTGGGGTTACCATCTTGGTTTCAGGGCACAGCCTCCTTTTTATACGTGGTCGACTAACCTACCTCTCCCTACCTTTAGAGCTTTATGTGGTTTGTTTTAGTTCAGATTCTTTGCCGATCCGACGATGTCGGTTAGACTTATAGTAAGACTGGTCTACGGACCGACGGTCTATGTTTGCCGAACCGAAACCTGAACTGGAGCAAAGACTGGCGTGGAGTCTTTGGTGGGGGGGGACTTTGTATGAGCGATGCAGGGAGCTTAATTGTAAGTAGTGACCTGGAAGGATTCTTCCGGGAGCAGGTGACCGACGCCCGCAACGAACTCGGAATCCAGATGGAGGAAGTCGTTGAGTTTTATCTCGTTAATTTACTCTGCGATTACTCAAATCCGACAGAACAACAAGGTCTCGGTGGTGAGCCCCTCGCGCTAACCTACAAGCGCGCTTTGGAGGCGGGCGCCGTTGAACGCATCTCGATTTTAAAAGAACTTGGTGATGGTGCTCTCTATACGGCGGGTTTCTTCGTCGAATCCATTGAGAGTTCAGTGGTCGACGTCGATTATTACATCACTATGGGAGGACACGCGTATTCAAGCCTTGGCAACTTGGTCTCGGGTTACGCGCGTGGCAACACATTCAGTGAAATCTATCGCGAGTTGGCGCAAGCATTTCCTGCCTTGGTCAATATCTTGAACGTCGTGTCTGAAGGCTCACGGGAGTCGAAGAGTGAGGATGCAGAGCTTCTTAAGCTGTATGAACGTTGGGTTGTTACCAAAGATCCAAGGCTTTACCAGCAACTCCTCGAAAAAGGCTTATTAACTGCTTTTGATACGACAGGTGAGTATGAGCAATAAAATCCATATACTTTCCTATCTACAGGCTTCCTTCGAAGATCTGTATGCACTCGATACATGCCCAGACGTTCGCGATTTTCTTGTGGACGAGGAGATACGCGACGAGATTCCGGGGCATGTAAAAGGCTTGCCCGAGCAGTTCTTCATTTCTCAAAATGATGAGGGAATGGAATTGGCGCTTTATATCGAGCCGAGTATCATCGATTCACTTGCCCACGATGACCCCCGTCAATCTCTTCACATTGGAAATCTCGAAAACTTTTGGATTGCGGCCGAGGGTGTAAGCCACTTCATTTTCCTGATTTGGCGGGCCCAACGAGGCCGGCCAGTGAGTCATTTGGAATTAGAACTCCAGGCTGAAGTGGACAAATTTGTTCGTGGATGGACACTCTTAGTCGAGCAGGGTGCTGCAATGGATGAATCGGCGGCCGCACTGAATAGGGCATTGTTTCGACGTTATGCTTTGCGTGATGACGTTCCTGAAGAACAGGCGGATACTTATCACCGTGCTTCAAAGGCGGCTGAACGGTTTTGTACGCAACTCGGTCGGGACTTTAGTAGACGCCACAATTTAGACGCAATGAGACACCGCGTACGTGACTTTTATAGACTGGGACTGTCGGAAAAGATGAGAGCTGCTTAGACGTTTTTCATGTCTTGGCTAAGCACATCGATGAGGTCGGAGTCAGAGTAGACGTGACCTGCAGCAATTTCGCGTAACGAAAGAACCGCTGCTTTATTTTTTGTATGCTCGACTGTTGGCTTGGCGCCCTTGAGCAACTGGCGAGAGCGCTGAGCTGCAAGAATCACCAATGCAAATCGATTATCAATATGATCTAAACAGTCTTCTACCGTAACACGTGCCATCTTAAAATCTCCTCAAAGCGAACGCAGCGATTAACATAGCCTAATTGGCGACGTCAACCCAGATATTTCATTGTTGAGCCGCCTATTTAGACCAGATCTTACCGATTTCGATATCTACCTCCATAGGCACCTCTTTAAGCAGGGTCTGGCCAGCGTGAAGCATTTCTTGTTGAACCACTCGCGCCACCTCTTCCGTATCGCCCTCGTTGCATTCCACCACGATTTCATCATGGACCGCATTAACGATATAAGCATCTGGAATTAAACGAGTTTTCTTCCATACTAAGGCGAGCGCTAACTTTGTTATATCGGCACTGGTCCCTTGAATAGGCATATTCTTGGCAATCCGCTCCGCCTGCGCTCTGGCGCTTGAATCTGTAGGATCGAAGTCTAAGTAAAGTCGCCGGCCGCTTAGTGTTTCCGAATAACCTCGCTCCAAAGACAGGTAAGCTTGGTTTTCCAAGAAGTCCTTTATTTTTGGGAAGGTACGGAAGTATTGATTGAGTAATTCTCGAGACTGTTGCGGGTTCACCTGAAGCGTTTTCGCAAGTCCACCGGCTCCCATGCCGTAGACGAGCCCAAAGTTTACGGCCTTTGCGCGGTGCCTTAAGTCTGAGTTTTGGGTTTTGCTGACTGGCTTATTAAACAGGCTGGTCGCAACCGTTGAGTGAAGATCATCGCCTCGAGCAAAAGCCTCTCGAAAGACGGGGTCTCCGCTCATTTCGGCCAGGATTCGAAGCTCGCACGTGGCATAATCTGCAACCACCATCATCCGGCCGGTATCGCTGTGGAAGCAATCTCGGTGTTCAGAATCCTTTGGAATGGCTTGTAGGTTTGGAGAGTGGCAGGCCATTCGGCCGGTGCTTGCACCGATTTGGGCAAAACTTGGATGGATTCGGTTGTGCTCCGTGGCGTATTTGAGAAACGAATTTCCATAGGTCGAGACCACTTTGCTCAGCTCACTGTGGCGTGTGAGCCAAGGGCCCAGGGGTGGTGGCAGCTGTCTCAATGTGTCGCGTCGTGTGTTGGGGACCTGAATACCCATGGCATTGAGGGCTTGCTTAAGCTCGGCATGACTTTCTAGATTAATGGATGCCTTCCCAAAAAGGTCTTTGGGCGCATTTTTGGTCATGAAATTTTGCAGGTGACGGCTGATTTCGTCTAATTTAGCCTGAGCATCTTGCGTTAGTGAGCGCCATTTAGCGGTGTCTAATGGCATGCCCATTTCTTCCATCTCAGCGATGGGGGCGACTGCCTGAGCTTCAATCTTCGAGACCGTTCGTAGCTTTTCTTCGTTGATGCTCTCGATTTGGCATTGAAGCAGCTGTGCTATCCCTTGAGTGCGTAGCCGAATGGCATCAAATCCTTCATCCGCTTCGGGCATCGATTTCGTAAGGTATTTTTGAGCGATTGCGTCCAATTCAAGGGGTTCGCGTCTCCCGCCAGCAATGAGTTGCTCCACAAGCATGGCGCAGGCCCAACGTTCAGGCCCGGTTTTGAAGGTACGTAGGAGGGCACGGTGAGTTAGCTTGGCCTGATAGGCACCAAAGAGTGGTTGGCTGGCCAGCAATTCTCCAAGTTCTGGTGTCTGGCGGGCATCGATCAACGCTGTATCTTGGCTGTGACCGATACATAATATTGTAATGGGTTTACCGGCCAGTGCATCGGGATCGACCTCGATGCAGGCGAAGGGATCCGCTGAATCGAGTATACGCTTTGCGGCGTCCATTGCCGGTTGTCCGCGAAGTAGTGACATGAACCCTTCCAATTATGGTTGCAGTGTACCGCAAGGTGACGTTAGATGCCCAACGATGCAAGAACAAGCCCATATCCTGGTTGTGGACGACGAGCGAGGAATTCTGGATTCACTCCAGAAGATATTTGAGCGCGAAAACTACCGTGTGACCACGACAGATAGCGGTGTAGAGGCATTGGAACACGTTCGTTCAACGAAGCGGGTCGACCTTGTCTTGTCGGACATTATGATGCCCAAAATGAGTGGTATAGAGCTGCTCCGAGCTATCAAAGCGATCAGTCCTTCTACTGAGATGGTTATGATGACGGCCTTTGGAACCGTCGATAACGCGGTAGAATGTATGCGTGAAGGAGCTTACGACTTCATCAGTAAGCCTCTTAAGCGAGCCATTGTAGTAAAATCTGTTCAAAGAGCGCTGGAGAGGCGCGCCTTGGTGGCTGAGAACAAAGTTCTGAGAGATTCGATAGATGTCGCGTCGCTGGGCCCGGTAGTTGGTCAATCCAATGCTATTCAAGCGACCCTTGATATGGCTGGTCAAGCTGCTCCTTCTCGGGCCACTATCTTGGTTACGGGTGAGAGCGGCACGGGTAAAGAATTGCTAGCGCGCCATATTCATCAGGTGAGTGATCGCGCCGATAAGCCATTTGTTGCAGTCAATTGTGCTGCTTTGCCTGAGGCTTTACTCGAGAGTGAACTGTTCGGACATGAAAAAGGGGCATTTACGGGGGCCACGGAACGTCGCGAAGGTCGTTTCGAACGAGCCAATGGCGGTACGCTCTTTTTGGACGAGATTGGTGAAACGTCATCTGCTGTTCAAGTTCGACTTTTACGGGCCCTTCAAGAGGGCGAGATTGAGCGTCTGGGTGGTCAGTCTGTGATTCCCGTTGATGTTCGGGTCGTTGCGGCAACCAATCGCCAGCTTAAAGAGGCGGTTGAAATCGGGGATTTTCGAGAAGACCTCTTTTACCGTTTAAACGTAATCGAAATTGAGGTCCCAGCGCTAAGATTACGGCAGGGTGATGTACCCGTTTTGGCACAATATTTTCTCACGAAATTTTCGGTGAAAAATGATAAACCGATGCGTGGGTTCGCCGAAGCTGCCATGCGAGCGCTGGATGCTTATCCTTGGCCGGGTAACGTGCGAGAACTTGAGAATTCCATCGAGCGGGCGGTCGTTCTGAGTAGGGCAGATGTCATCGGTATTGATGACTTACCCGCAAGTATTCGGGAGTCGAGCACGGCTCAAAGCACGTCCGAAAGTGAAGGATTCTTGATTCCATACGGAACCCCCTTGGATGAAGTCGAGCGTCGTATTATACGCGGCACACTTGAGCGAACGGGCGGTGACAAAAAGTTGGCAGCCAGGTTATTGGGCATTGCCAGCCGGACCATCTATCGAAAGCTCGACGAGTAAAAATCGAACCATAAATTCTTACAGCGGACGACTCTGAGTCGTCTTTGAAGGTGCCTATGTCTCAAAAAGCTACTGTTCGCGTTCAAACAGGACCCATTATTGCTTCCGAACTGAATTTGCCGTTACCAGGTGTTTCAGCGGTACTTAAGCTCTTGGCGGATGGCAATACCATTCCGTTTATCGCGCGATACCGTAAAGAGGTTACGGGTGGCCTGGACGAGGTTGCTGTAGAAGCTATCCAAGAGCGCAATCAGTACATTGTAGACTTGGAAGACCGGCGTTCAACCGTTTTAGCTTCCATCAAGGAGCAGGGTAAGCTGTCAGATGCCTTGGAAAAACGTATCTTAGCTTGTGATACCAAGAGCAAGCTTGAAGACATCTACTTGCCGTTTAAGCCAAAGCGTCGAACAAGAGCCACCATTGCTCGTGAGCGAGGGTTGGAACCATTGGCTGATCTCATTCTTCAGCAACCGATAGAAGGCACGCCAGAGCAGGCGGCGGCACTTTTTATCAACCTGGAGAAGGAAGTTGCGGATATCGAAGCTGCCCTTAAAGGGGCCCGGGATATTGTGGCTGAAGCTGTTTCCGAACGTTCGGAGTCTCGGCAACTGGTTCGTGATGCCTTGATGAATCAAGGTGTTTTAACTTCGGTCGTTACGAGTGAATTCAAGGAAAAGCGAAGTCGATTCGAGCAGTACTATACTTTCAGTGAGCCTGTGTCCGATATTCCATCTCACCGCTTTTTGGCGATTCGTCGTGGAGAGCGAGAGGGCGCACTGCGCGTTACAGTTGAACTTGACTCAGAGCCTCTCAAGAGCCGTCTTTTGGGAATAATGGAGTGGGCCAAAGGTTCCACATTTTCAGCCCAGCTGATTCAGGCCGTAGACGATGCCTATAACCGTCTCCTAGCGCCTACGCTCGAAACAGACATCCGAGCCGAAGTTAAAATGAAGTCTGACCGTGCTGCGGTAGAAATCTTTGCTTCGAATATGCGTGACCTGCTTTTGGCAGCACCCTTTGGTGCACGGGGCGTGATCGGGATTGACCCTGGCCTTCGAACAGGAAGCAAGTGTGTCGCCTTAGATGGCACGGGACGTTTTATAGAAACAACCACGCTCTTTATCTCACGTGGACAACGGGATGCGCTGGAAGCTGAAACTATCTTGGCGGGCCTTATCGAAAAGCATAAGCCTCGTGCCATTGCAGTTGGTAACGGAACCGGTGGCCGCGAAACTGAGACTTTCGTTAAGAAGGTTCTACGGGAT